>NZ_JADBUP010000115.1:0-25071 GCF_020245605.1 Microcystis sp. M061S2
CAAAATCGAAAATTTTCTTGTTATCACTGTAGAGAAAGAGTAGTTTTATGTTAAGCGAATCCGACCGTGAGCCTATCCAAAGAAACCAATCATCCCGATCGCACCTATTTCGCTCGTTCTCTCCAGCGATATGAATTATGAATTATGAATTATGAATTATGAATTATGAATTATGAATTGGGGAGAGGGGAGAAAAAATTCTGTCAAGTTCTCTAGACAACTGTACAAAATCTAAAATTTTCTTGTTATGACTGTAGAGAAAGAGTAGTTTTATGTTAAGCGAATCTGACCGTGAGCCTATCCAAAGAAACCAATCATCCCGATCGCACCTATTTCGCTCGTTCTCTCCAGCGATTGGAACAGGATGTGCTGAGAATGGGAACCTTGGTCGAAGAATCCTTTCGTCTTAGCCATCAATCCCTTTTTGCTAGGGATTTGGAAATGGCGAAAAAAATCCCCCCCCTTGACAAGGAAATCGATCGCTACTACCGTCAAATCGAGTTAGATTGCGCCACTCTCATGACTCTACAGGCTCCCGTAGCCCAAGATTTGCGGCTTTTAAGTGCTTTTATGCAATTAGTGCGCGATTTGGAACGTATCGGCGATTATGCTAAGGATTTAGCCGAAATAGCACTCAAGTTATTCGCCTATACTCCCCACGATTGTATGAGTGAGATCGAGGCCATGTCCCACCATGCTCAGTATATGTTAGCCACGAGCCTTGTTGCTCTGGCTGACCTCGATCAAGAAGCAGGTCCAAAGGTGAAAGAACTAGATAATACGGTCGATCGAGCCTATGAATATCTCTATCACACTCTCGCCCATCAAAGAGATATTAAGGGTGTGGTGGAACCAATCTTGCTGATGGCTTTACTAATCCGTCATCTGGAACGCATGGCCGATCACGCCACCAATATCGCCCAAAGGGTATCCTACATTGTTACTGGACAGAGAGGCTGAGGGTGCGGGGTCCTGAGTTGATTTCTCTGGAACTCTGGCCCTTGCTTTTAGCGTTTACGACTCAGGGGGTTTAAAATTTCACTTAACCCCTCTCCCAAGAGGGATAAACCCACCACCATCGTGGTCATTGCTAATCCGGGGAATAAAGTGGTCCACCAGATACCTGTAGATAAATCCGCCAAAGCTTCCTTGAGATCATGACCCCATTCCGGCACTTCTTCCGGTAATCCTAAGCCTAAAAAGCCTAAACCGCCTAAAACAAGGATCGCATCCGCCGCGTTGAGGGTAAAAAGAACCGGGACACTCTGGACGACATTAAAGAAAAGATATTTTGATAGTATCCGGCCTGGACTAGCGCCGATCGCTCGGGCCGCTTCGATAAATAACTCATTTTTAACGCTGGCGGTTTGATTTCTGACCACGCGAAAATATTGAGGAATATAGGCAATACTAACAGCGATCGCTACATTGAGGATACCACGACCCAAAACGAAGGCCAGAGCCACCGATAATAATAACCCCGGCAAGGTGTAGAGGGTATCCATGAGAAAGAGGAGAACGCGATCGATCTTACCCCCCAAATAACCGCTAATTAACCCTAAAGGAACCCCGATGACTAAAGATAATCCTGTGGCCAAAAATACCACGGACAAGGCCGCTCGCGCCCCGAATAGGGTGCGGGAAAAGACATCGTAACCGCGCACATTCGTCCCGAACCAATGCCCAGAACTGGGGGCTTGTAGGGGATAATTGCTTAAAATGTCGGTTGGATCCTGAATCATGCCGATCGCTTGCAGAAGGGGCGAAAACAGGGCAATCAGGATAAAAATAATTGTCAATACCAACCCAACCCCTAGGAGCTTAGTAGTTAGGTTGGGTTTCAGAAAAGGATCGATCGGCAATTTAACAGGAGTCATCGACAAAATTTAGCCATTGCATAGAACGCTAATTGTAGAAGACAAGGCTAACCTGAGACAAGAGCAGTGTTTTTTTCAGACAGCTGGGGCCGAAACGACCATAAACCAGAGCAAGACTGCTAAAGCTAAAACAGTTAGTTTAATGAGGATATAAAGCAGTCCGTTGGGATAAAGGAGATCGTGAAACATATTGCCTCCTTGGGAGAGTAGCGATTGTCCCTCTCTATCTTTGATCCTAAGTCTTTTTCTGTTCACTTGACGCACAACTTAACAAAACGTGCGATTATAGGGAAAAAGATTTTTTTACTAGCTATGGCACTACTGACCACAGGAAAACCATTTATTCGCGATCTGGAACAATACGGTGCTTTAGGTGTTTACGCACCCTTAGAAGGGGGTTACGAGGGACGCTATCAAAGACGTTTACGGGCCACTGGGTACAATGTCCTGCATATCACTGCTAGAGGTCTAGGCGATTTAAGTGCCTATCTTACCGGCATTCATGGAGTCCGTCCCCCCCATTTGGGTAAAAAAAATATCGGTCGGGAAGCAGCCGTGGGACCGGTTTATTTTATTCCTCCCATTGCTACCTATCAATTGGAAAATTTACCCCCCAAATCTAAAGGTTTAGTGATTTGGATTATTGAAAGTTTTGTTTTATCCTCGGAAGAAAAACAATACTTAATTAATCTTAGTCAACAGGAACCCCGGTTAAAATTTGTCCTCGAATTGGGTGGGGAAAGATATTTCCGTTGGCAACCTTTGAGCAAATCTTTAATCGCTGCCTAGAATTACCGAAATAACACGGTTATTGAAATATCTCTGCCTCAAACCCTCTCCCCAGAGAGGGAAACTTCAATTCTTGAGAGTTTGTTGTTCCTCCCTTACCCTTTGGTAGCTATCCATTTTGAGAACTGATATTATCTCAAGATATAGCTAGAATCCCGTAGATTCCCAGCGCTGAAAGCGCCAAGGTTTTAACCAATAGGCTTTTATCTGTCTATTTCCTTCTTTCCAAGTGCATTGAATCTGAGAATTAGCAGGATTCTTACCACATTGGGGCTGAAGATTCAAAATACTAGAGATTTCGCTAGGATTAATCTGAGGATCGGAACCAAAACTTTTTTCGACAATTCTTCTCTCCACTGCCACCTTATTAGTGGGAGTCAGATGGAAATAATCAGACTGGGTAAGCAAAATCGAAGATAATAGAGTTCCAAACATTGTGATTAATCGCAACCTCAGAGATAAAACCAATAGATATCTCCAAAATTTATAAACGACATTCCGCACATCTTCACATACTTTTATATATTCTTACATTCCCCAAGATGTTTTATTGTTCTTCGATTCCCCAGTGCGGTTACTCAGGCCTAACACTCCCAGCTTAATCGGTACAAAAGAACTGATAATTGCTGCTGGCAAACCTGGCTGAAAACTGTCTTAATTTTGCCAGTTGACCTAGGTGAATTTGCCATAATATGGGATATCGTTGCCGCAAAAAACCTAGGAGTTAGATCGTGACAGTTAGAGTTCGTATTGCCCCCAGTCCCACGGGAAATTTACACATTGGAACAGCACGCACAGCCGTGTTTAACTGGCTTTTTGCCCGTCATCACCGGGGTAAATTTATCTTGCGCGTGGAAGATACAGATTTAGAACGTTCTCGACCAGAATATACGGAAAATATTCAAGCGGGCCTACAATGGTTAGGACTGAATTGGGATGAAGGTCCTTTTTTTCAAACTCAACGCCTTAATTATTATCGTCAAGCCATTCAAACCCTGCTCGATCGAGGTTTAGCCTATCGTTGTTATTGTACCCCGGAAGAATTGGAAAAAATGCGGGAAGAACAAAAAGCCCGCAATCTTGCCCCCCGTTACGATAATCGTCACCGTTATCTCACCCCCGAACAACAAGCGCAATTCGAGCAAGCGGGGAGAAAAGCAGTAATTCGTTTTATTATTGATGACGATCGAGAAATTATTTGGCAGGATTTAATCCGGGAAAAAGTTATCTGGAAAGGTAGTGATTTAGGTGGCGATATGGTGATCGCTCGTACCTCGGAAAATGCGGAAGAAAACTTCGGTCAGCCTCTCTATAATTTAGCGGTAGTTGTTGATGATATCGATATGGAAATTACCCATGTTATTCGTGGGGAAGATCACATCGCTAATACGGCTAAACAAATTCTTTTATACGAAGCTTTAGGGGCAAAAGTGCCGGAGTTTGCCCACAGTCCTTTGATCTTAAATCAGGAGGGTCGTAAGTTATCTAAACGGGATGGAGTCACTTCGATCGATGATTTCCGAAAACTGGGTTTTTTGCCGCAAGCTTTGGTTAATTACATGACTCTCCTCGGTTGGACTCCTCCCGATTCCACTGAAGAAATTTTTACCCTTGAAACGGCCGCAGAAGTGTTTAGTTTAGAACGGGTAAATAAAGCGGGGGCAAAATTTGACTGGACTAAACTGGATTGGATTAATAGTCAATATCTCCATCGTTTAACCGGTGAGGAATTAGTGCCTTTACTTCTCCCCTACTGGCAAGAAGCAGGGTATAATTTTGATGCTGAAACCGATCGAGCTTGGTTGATCGGTTTGGCTACTCTCATCGGTCCGAGTTTAACTCGTTTAAGCGATGCTGTCGCTGAAAGTCGCTTACTTTTAACCCCTCTGGCTAATTATAATCAGGAGGCTTTAAGTCAATTACAATTAGAGGGAGTTAAGGATATTATCAAGGATATTCTCGCCGCTATTACTCCCGATTTGACTGGAGAAGTTGCCAAGGGAATTGTGGAGACAACCACTAAAACCCATCGGGTTAAAAAAGGTCTAGTGATGAAGTCTCTGCGGGCCGCTTTGATGGGGGAGTTACACGGTCCTGATTTAATGCAGTCTTGGCTACTTCTCAATCAAAAAGGTTGGGATCTATCCCGTCTTCAGCAAGCAGTAAATAGTTAAATTGATTGACTATCAGTTATCAGAAAATTTCCTGTATATTAGGGTTGACAAATGCCCTAAGATTGCTATATACTTTCTAGTATAATGGGAATCCGTGTCGCCCTGCATACCCTGCTCGTGATCGATTACTGAGGGGACGGGGGCAGATTTTTCGGTTTTTTCCCCTAACTGTCAGGGGCGATCTAGAAACTTTCTTAATTTTTAGGCATTATCCGCAACTTTTCCCTAAATATAGATTTGTTAATCTCCTGACAAAAACCTATGGGTGAAAAAAAACGAATTGGAATTCTCACCAGTGGTGGCGACTGTGCGGGTTTAAATGCCGCCATTCGTGCCGTTGTCCACCATGCCAGTGGCAATTATGGCTGGGAAGTGGTGGGTATTCGAGAAGCAACGAACGGATTAGTTAACCGTCCCCCCAAAACCACTATCTTTGATATTGAAGGAGTCGATCGCCTGTTGGTGATGGGAGGAACAATTCTCGGTACTACCAATAAGGGGGATCCCTTCGCTTTCCCGATGCCCGATGGAACCCTGATCGATCGCTCTCAGGACATCATTGACGGCTATCATAGTCTGGGACTGGATGCCCTGATCGGCATCGGTGGCGATGGTAGTCTGGCGATTTTGCGCCGTATTGCCCAACAGGGAGGCATTAATCTGATTGGTATCCCCAAAACCATCGATAATGATGTGGGAGCTACAGAAGTCTCCATCGGCTTCGATACAGCTACTAATATCGCCACAGAGGCCCTCGATCGCCTCCATTTTACCGCCGCTAGTCATAACCGGGTGATGATTCTAGAAGTTATGGGTAGAGATGCCGGCCATATCGCCCTAGCTGCCGGTATTGCGGGGGGGGCCCATATCATTCTCATTCCCGAAATTCCCTACCGATTAGAGAAGATCTGCGAGAAGATCCGGCAACGGCAGCGTCTGGATAAACAGTTTTCTCTGATTATTGTCTCCGAGGCTGTGCGTACCGAAACTGGCAATCGCCTAGTGCAAAAGGAAGCCCTAGGGGAAGATCGTCTCGGGGGTATCGGTCGCTATTTAGCCGAAGAAGTTGCCAGGGAAACCGGGGCCGAAACGAGAGTGACTTTCCTGGGCCACATTCAACGGGGGGGCATTCCTTCTCCGATGGATCGCCTACTGGGGGCGGCTTTTGGCGTGGCGGCCGTGGATCTGATCGCCAGGAGGGAATTCGATCGCATGGTGGCCTGGCAAAATCGGCAAGTGGTCAGTGTTCCCATTGAGGAGGCGATTAAAACCTATCGCGTCGTCGATCCCGAAGAAACTTTAGTCAAAACCGCCAGGGGTTTGGGTATTTGTCTAGGGGATTGAGATTAAATCTAGGGGAATCGGTGCGAGAATTAATCCTTAAGTATCGCCCTTTCCCCACTGATTAAAATTACCAATCAAATAAAGAAGTTATTTCACCATTAATATAACTGCTGTAATTAACTTCCTTTATGGCATAAAATTACAATATCTATTAAATTTTACCCTATCGGTACAAAAAATCTTTTTTTACCACAAGAAACTACTTTTGAGCAATTAATTAATAAAATTTAATAAGTAGAAGCACAGGCAAAACATAAAACCCCCTCAACTGACTGAATGAAGGGGCATTTATGGTATTTTTGGTGGGCAATTTAGCCTACTTTTATGGTTTGAGTTTGCGCTTGAGGGTTGAAGCTGCGCCGAGAGTGCCGAGAGCTAGGAAGCTGAGAATCGCGGATGGTTCGGGAGTGTCACGAGGTACTACGCTGAATCCATTAAATCTCCGACAAAAAGGAATCTCTGGAAGAGAGTCGGTCGTACATTTTCTTCTGAATGTCTGAGGCAGTGGATTATTACCATCATTATATTTGGTATTAAAAAAAGTCACAAATGCTGATTCAAAGAGAACATCTGGGATACCATCTTTAACAGGTATATAGCGGTAAGCGCTTGAGTGAGATACAGACCAAGCCTTGCCTAGCATGGTTTATAGCTCGTGACACTGTACTTCATACGACTGCACACCGCTATAAGGACTTTAAAAGTATATGTTCGAAGTTCTTTGCCTGCAGTTAAATTACTATCATAAGTTTGATCAAATGATAGGATTTTCTCATCCTCTCCCTCCCTAATAGCTAGTTCATCAATGCCTAATGCAAATTCTATTCGACGAACAGGATACTCAGGATCAATCTTTTCTATTGCTACTGATGCACTAACTAAATCACCGGGTTCTGCTGGTATTTGCTTAGGTGCTGGTTTAATAATAAGCAAATTTACAGCTTTCGCTGGTAAAGAAAGGCCAGAAAGAGTAAACATTGTAGCCAATAAAAACGATTTTTTAGACATTTTTGACCCCCTCGAATTTAATTAGTTATGGAGTAGTTTATTGCACACTGGTCTTGCAGTAATTGAATCCTCCTCTTTGCCAGATCAAGCAACAGAGCAACCCAACACCAAATGAAGATGACAAAACTCCACACACTACCCCCCCCACAACTGTATTAAAAGCTACAATTTAATAAATCTTTACATTCCTCTCCCCTTAGTCCCTCGCCTTCGGGAGCGATAGATTAGTATAGAGTGGGTGAAAACAATTTTTCTCCATTGATTTCGGGTGTCTCATGCGTATTCAATGGGATGAAGCCAAACGACAGCGAGTTTTAACAGAACGTGATATTGACTTGACTCGGTTAAACGATCTGCTTTACAAACCTTACATCGAAGACCAACGCTCTGAGCAGCCAGAACAATATCGGATTGTTGGCTTTGCGGGCGGAACGTTAACAACATTCATCGTAGAATACAGAGTCGATGAAGTCGGTGATTACATTTGGGTTGTCACCGCTTGGAAATCAACTAAACAGGAGCGCAAAAGCTATGAGGAAACAGTCAACTGAAATTAAAGATATTGAGGAAATTGCTCAACAAGCACATCTAGGGAAAGATGTCTCTGAGCATTTCACAGGTAATTTTCAGGTTAAGCAACAGATTAATCTTGATTTTCCCCCGGAATTACTACGAAGCATAGATGTAGAGTGTCAATTGCAGAACATGAATCGTCAGGATTGGATCAAGATGGTTTGCGTTGAAAAACTCCGTGCAATTCAATCTAGCAGAATAGCCAATACTGTTTAGTGGGGTCAAAGTATCCTACGCTACAATTTAATAAATCTTTACATTCCTCTCCCTAGCTTAGGGATTGACAGGGGAAGATTCCCTCGCACCAACTAGCTGATAGACTAGGGATACCAGCTTTCCTTTGGGAGTGAGAGAGTGGTTAAGTTAACCGATTCCCAAATTGATCAAGAAATTGGCAATATTGTCAGTCAATTCCAGCTTTATCAATGTGCAGTAGCTAACAGACAACGAAATTGAGGGAAAAGTGATCGAACTGAAAACGCGCTATCATGATCAAGATTATCTCATCAGCGATCGCGTCGGGAATGATCGATCAATCAATTACGATCAATGGAAAACACTATGGGGTAGAAGTGAGGGGAAGAGTATTTGATCATCTGTCTCCTCAAGGAATGAAACGAGAGGATTGGCTGAAAGATTTTCATTGCCAAAGTGAAGAGTTTATAAGCTACAATTTCGGGATTATAGCTCGTCTAGTAATTCTGGTGAAACCGTCTATTTGTGATAGCATATAGTTAGACTTCGACCATTTGGGAGAGGCAAACTATGATAGATTATAATTTAGACGCGGCGCATAGCATTCTGTATATGCAACCTACATCTGCACTGGCGGCGGAAGATTTTGTCAAGATTGCGGAGGCAGTGGACCCCCACATTGAAGCCACTGGTGGCCTTGCTGGCGTAATCATCGAAGTTCCCACGTTCACTGGTTGGGAGAGTTTTGGTGCCTTGGTCGCTCATTTCCGGCTGATACGCGACCATCACAAGTACGTCAGTAAAGTTGCCGTGGTGACTGATTCCACTCTGGTTAAACTGATCGAAAGTCTGGCTTCCCACTTTGTCTCGGCTGAAGTCAGGCAGTTCCCGTGGGGGGAAACTGAGGTAGCGACCCAATGGATATTGGCAGGCTCTACACTACCCCTAGTGGTCTCCTGACTTTTCAAACATTCTCTTAGGCTGCTTGGCAGCCTGGCGACTGGGCTATGGCTTTCCTACCAGCACTTTTTGAGAATTTACGGATAATGATTCCTGAATCTTTAACTGCTATACTATCTGGGGACTTAACAAAATTGAGTCCCTATTTTGTTGTTTTGATGAACTGAGTTGAAGAGAGAAATGCCGATCACTTCCCTTACCAATCTGGACTACTATGACCGGGTGAATCCTGACCTATTGCGCTTATTACCGCCAGATGCCTCGGTGATTGTGGAAGTGGGTTGCGGCACGGGCGCGTTGGGGCAGTATTATAAGAAAATTAATCCAAATGCTAATTATATAGGCATCGAACTGAATGCCCAAGCGGCCGAAATTGCGAAAACTCGGTTGGATCAAGTCATTGTCGGCAATGTCGAAGCATTGGATTTAGGGACTATCATTCTGCCTAATAGCGTAGATTGTTTGATTTATGGTGACGTTTTAGAACATTTACAAGACCCCTGGCGAGTATTAAATCAGCAAATTACTTGGCTTCAACCCGCTGGCCAAGTCCTAGCCTGTATTCCCAATATTCAACATTGGAGTATTCTAATTAATCTGTTAAGAGGAGTCTGGGAATATGAAGATGAAGGGTTATTAGACCGCACTCATTTGCGTTTTTTTACGTTATTGAGTATTAAAAAATGGTTTGCTGAAGCAGGATTACAAATTTATGAGATTCAGACACGAGGACAGAAAAATGAGAATTTTCAAACTGCTCAAAAACTATTGGCTCCCACCCTTCAATCCCTGGGCATTAATGCCGAACAATTTGCAATTCAAACAGGAGCCTTTCAATATGTAGTCAGAGCCTTAAAATCTACCCAAGCACCTCGCCCTTTACTGATTCAAACAATGATGATGGTTCCCCTGGCTTGCGATCGCGTCCGGGTCTTAGAACCGGATCAGTTCAGTGCCACCATTCCTGGTGTAAGAACCGTTTCCAGTGTTAAATCGGCGGATTTAGGAATTGCCCGGCCAGAGGAGGAAAAAATCTTTATTTGGCAACGGGGAGCTTTACAACCGGATGAACTTGCCAAAATTCAGGCCCTTTTAGCCAAAGATTATTTAATTATTGCTGAAATGGATGATGATCCCCGTTTTTGGCCAGAACATGAACAAAATCAATTTTTAACCTATCGGGCTTGTCATGGTATTCAAACCACCACAGAGCCGTTAGCAGCATTTTTTCGTACCATTAATCCCAATGTGGCTGTTTTTCCCAATCAATTGGCCTATCTTCCCCCCCAACGGCAATATCCCCAAAATAATACCGTTAAGCTCTTTTTTGGAGCCTTAAATCGTCAAGCAGACTGGCAAGCTATTTTACCCACCCTCAATCAAGTCTTAGCCGACTACGGAGAGCAAATCTCTGCCCAGGTGATTCATGATCGAGAATTTTTTGAGGCATTAGCCATTACCAATAAAGCTTTTGAACCCTTTTGTGATTATGAGCGGTATCAAGCCCTATTAAGAACCTGTGATATTGCCTTGTTGCCCCTCAATCCGACAGCCTTTAATAGTATGAAATCTGATTTAAAGTTTATTGAATGTGCGGGTCATGGCGTGACCGTTTTAGCTAGTCCCACGGTGTATGAAGCGTCTATTCAATCCGGTGAAACGGGTTTAATTTATGATTCTTTAACTGAATTTTCTGCACAATTACGACAATTAATTGAAAATCCTTCTTTTCGGCAACAACTGGCCAACAATGCCTATCAATGGGTCAAGCAAAATCGCTTACTGGCCCAACATTACCGCCAGCGAAGGGATTGGTATTGTCAGATGCGGGACGAATTACCCCGTTTAACCCAAGAATTATGGCAACGGGTTCCAGAGTTACATGAGAATGTTAACTAATCTTCTTTCATTCATAGGTAGGGTCTGCTAAAAAAGTTTATTGGTGGGGTTAGGAGTCAGTAGCCAGTCGTCGGGAGGGGAAGTCAGAATAACAGAATGACCTTGCACGTCTGGAAAGTGCCAGGGTTTTGAGTCCCTATTTCGATTTCTCGACGTTTATTTCTGGCGATTTTTGGGCTAAAAAAGTGCTAAAATCGTTTTCTAGTAAGGCTTCCAGTAATTTTCAGCAAGCCCTAACTAATCTTCTTTCATTCATAGGTAAGCAGGACAAAGACCCTAGCCCAATGGCACCTAAAGAAATAGAGTGGTTATAGCAATGGCGGCAAGAAGGAAAATTATATCATCATTTATTTATTTAACTCTATCTCCCCGATGAAGTAGCCCCTTAGAGTGGGTTACGCTGTCACTAACCCACCCTAAAATCGCAGCATGGGAGCAATTGGTTAATAATCAAAAAATCTCCCTGTCAAAGGGAGATTTTAGCCAATATCTGGGATTATCCCCGACAAATTACACTAATTTCAGATCGGGATAATTGGCGAGAATGTCATCTTGACTGAGAATATCACCCTCGCTTTGGGGAGTCCAAATCACTTCTACTGCTAAAAGTCGATCGCCTCCCATACTACCAATTTGTTGCAGGGCCTGTTTCAAGTCTTGGGAATCATTAATTTTGGCTAGGGAAAATTTACCAACAATGCCGGCTAAAATAGTCACCAAAATATAGCCTTCCGGTGCGGTTTTAGCTAATTCTCCAGCCGATTCGGGTAAAATATTTTCTCTAGAACCTTGACGCAATTGATTATTGTAATTAGTTAAGGTTTCCGCCGTTAGTTTACCGCGTTCGTTGAGAGACCACTGATTAAACTTCGCTTCTGCACTGCTAAGGCTGGTTTGTTGGCAATCGACGTTACCATAAACCCAGTATTCCGGATGACGCAACAGGGCGAGGGCCGATTCTTGTAAGACTTCGACGCGTCCCTCGGAGGTGCTAGTATCCACAGTTAGGGCGATTTGATTTAATTCTTTTTGCAGATAACGGGCATTAGCCAACAAACCCACCTGTACTTTAGCCACGGAGACGGTTTCATAACCGGATTCTATCGTCATACCGTTTTCATCACTGCCTCCACCATTACGGAAAGCATTAACGAGGAAATTGGCAATAGCAAAAAAGATTAACAGAGATATTAAGCCACCGCCACCACCACCCCAAAAGAAGGGTAAGAGGAAGGGAAAACCAATACCTCCACCGTAACCGGGGGAACTGTAACCACCACCTCTAGAAGGGCTAATACTGCGACTAGGGGCGCGAAAACTACCGCCACCCATTCTACCCCCCGATGCCGCCAAAGCACTGGGAATAGAACCGAAAATCAGCGTTGTCACTAATCCTAGAACTAATAGCGGCTTGGCAAGCGATCGAACTTTAGTTAAAATTTTGTCAATCATAAGAACACCGAAGCAACCCTTTATTTACTAGGATAACCAGTTTCTCCCTCAGAGATAGACAAATCCCGAATAGGGATAACCGAATCAGTCATCAGTGATCAGTTATCAGTGATCAGATTTGAGTTTTCAGTTCACTGTTTACTGTTTACTGTTTACTGATCACTGACAAAACCCCCACCCCCAAATTTATGACTTGGAATTTCTCCCCTCCCACGGATTCGGACTTAGGCGATCGCGAAGTACCCTTAGAAAGTCATCATCTCTGGGGTAAACGGATTGCTTTACTGGTAACGGGAGGGATTGCGGCCATGAAAGCGCCGCTAATTGCCCGATCTTTGCGGAAATTCGGGGCCACAGTCGTGGCTTTTGTCTCGGAAGAAGCTTTAAGATACGTCACTAGGGAAGCTTTGGAATGGAGTACGGTTAATCCTGTAATTAGCCAATTAACGGCAAAAGCAGAACATTTAAGCGATCAATCTCCCTTTGATCTTTATTTAGTCGCCCCCGCTACCTATAACACGATTAATAAGTTTCGTTACGGAATCGCTGACGGAGTGATCACTTCATGCTTGGCCTCGGCCTTGGGACGACAGGAAAAGGGAAAAACTAAAATTCTGCTTGTCCCCACCATGCACGGCAGTTTACATAATGCTATTCTGAGCGAATCTTTGCAAACTCTCGATCGCTGGGGAGTTGAGATTATGCCACCCCGGGATGATTACGGTAAACACAATCTCCCCGGGGAAAAAGAGATTACCGTGGCAGCCTGTGGGATTCTCAGTAATTCTGTCCTGAAAAATAGGCCGATTTTAGTCACTGGTGGACCCACACCAGTGATTATCGATAATATCCGTCGTTTAACCAATCGTTTTACCGGACAATTAGGAGTCGCTATTGCAGAAGAATTATACCTGCGCGGGGCCAAGGTGCAGTTAATCCACGGACGCGGCAGCTATACACCCCCTGCTTATTTACCCCATGAAATCATTGAAACTTATGACGAGTATCTAGGGAAGGTGATGGGAGAATTAGAGAGTAAAGATTATAAATTTGGGATTTTTTCGGCAGCAGTGGCAGATTATCGCTTAGAAAGCCCTTTTTCTGGTAAAATTCCCAGTGGAGGGCAGTTAAATCTTAATTTTGTGCCGACGGAAAAAGTGATTGACAAGGTGAGAGAAAAATTTCCTGATTTAGAGATGGTGACTTTCAAGTATCAGGAGGGAGTCAGTCAGGAGGAGTTACTGGAAATCGCCCGTAAACGCCTAGAAAAGGGCTATCAGGCGGTCATTGCTAATCGGGGTGAGGAAAAGGGCGATCACGGGGAACAGGTGGCTTATTTGGTCACAAAAGCGGCACTGGGGAAATTTATCGGTAAAAAAGCGATCGCTATTGGCATCGCCGAATATTTAGAAGAGCGAGCCAAAAATGTTACAATCAAAAAAATTTAATATTTTTTAATATTAATTTGCAAAAATTTAGGGTAACACAGTCATGGGTAACATCAACTTCGTCAAAGAGAATAAGATCGTGGTAGCGGCAGATGGGGCGAATTTACGAGAGAAAGCAATCCAGAATGGCGTTGATATCTACACTTTTGGCGGTAAATTGATGAATTGTGGCGGTTACGGTCAGTGTGGTACTTGTATAGTGGCAATTGTTGAGGGGATGGAAAATCTCTCGGCTAAAACCGACTTTGAACAGCGCTGTCTGAAGAAAAAACCCGAAAATTATCGTTTAGCCTGTCAAACCATGGTTAATGGCCCTATTAGCGTCCAAACTAAACCAAAATAGCATTTATCGGTTTTTGAGCTGCGGCCCGATCGGTGATCACTGATCACCGATCACTGATACAAACTAACTAGGAACAATATTTAAGAAAGCATCGAAGTCTTTTAATGCTTCTTGGAATTGAGTAGCAGCGAGACTAGCATCTTTTTCTTTGGCTGCCGCATCGATACGTTCAAAGTGAACGAAAAGATTTTTCGCTAACTGCTTGGCCTTTTCTTGGTCTTTGGGCAGTAAATTACGGGATAATCCTACCATTTCCTGACGCAATTGCCCCAAAGGACCGTGGATATAGGTGCGAGTATCTACCCAATTTTTGTCAGCGATGAGGTCTTGCAAAACGCTCATTTTTTCGCGAAATCCTTCTATGGGTTGGATGTAAACCTGTAACTGTTCGATTTTTTGCGGACTGTAAACAGTGGGGATAGTTGCTTGGGGACCACTGCAACTAACCAGCAGCGTAGTAACTAGGACTAAAACTAGGGAAATAATCGAGCGAAGACGTGGCATTGGTTTATATGTACTATTTAACAAACTATTGACGTTCTCTCCCTTAACCAGTCAAGGTATCGGGACGATTTTTACTTTATCAGGTTGTGGGATTCCCAAATCAGATTTTACTCCCAACGGCCTTGACAGTAACTCGGTGTTATTGGACGATAATCAGCAATTTTGCCTCTGATCCCCCCTTAATTCCCCCTTGATAAGGGGGGTGTCTGATAATTTTTAACACCTACCTACTTATTGATTACAGCTTAAACTGTTTCATAAAAGCTCGATCGATCCGATCTTTCCATGACCATAATAACGGTGATTGCCAGCCAAAACCGCCCCAAGATGCGATCGCTTGTTGGTCTCCTGTGCCGATTAAACTCAGATAATTTTTCTGGGGAAAATAGGGTTTTAATGGCTGATTTTGCAGAATTCTTGCTAAATTATCGAATAGGGGTTTTCCTTGTCGGACGGCAAAAACTCCCGCTTTCGGACGAGGATAATCTGGAATCGTGGCAATATCTCCCACGGCAAAAATATGGGGATGAGACAGGGATTGCAGATAATTATTCACTAAAATAAACCCTTTTTCATCTGTCAGTAATCCTGACGCTTTAATCCAACTAGGGGCCGAGGCAGTCGTTACCCAAATTGTATAATCCATGGGTAAAACTAAACCCGATGAACAGATAATCCGATCTGCTTGCACTGCCGTCACATCCGTTGATAAATATAATCTAATTCCCTTTTGTTTAAAAATATTCTCTAAACGTTGACCGACCCAATTATTATGGCCTGGTAGTAGTTTTTTTCCTCGATGAATTAGAGACAAATTCAAATTACTGCTAGAGTTGAGAATTTTGGCCAAACGGGACTGCATATTTAAAGCTAATTCTACCCCGCCCGCGCCACCACCAACAATGACGATATTGAGAGGATTATTAGGGTTACTAACCGCTTTTTTGAGGATTTCTTGCCATCCTTCCCGAAAAATCGGCACCGGTTTGGCGGGAATAGGGTATTCTTTAGCACCGATAACATTATCTACTGCTGGGATGCTGCCGATATCGATCGAGAGATAATCAAAGGGAATCGGTGAAGAATTATGACAAATTACTTGACATTTTTCCGTATCTATAAAATTAGCCTTGTTTAAACAGAATTGCGCTTGAGAATACCTAGCTAGAGAAGGTAAATCGATATGAGTCTCAGCAAAATCATAAAAACCGGCGATGTGGCCGGGTAACATTCCCGAATAGGGGGTATGGGTGACATCGCTAATTAAAGTTAATTGAACGTTTTTTAGGGGTGATTGCCCCCAAAGACGAAGGGCGATCGCATGACTGTGACCACCACCGATAAAAACCAGGCGCTTGACTAAATCCATAAAAAAAAGGGGATTGCTGCCGGAAAAGTTAAATTCTAATGAATATATCTTCTGACACAGAAATTCTGTTGCAAGATCGAGAGTAGATAGACAAAAACTCAAGGCATCGAGGCCAGGAACTTGTAACCAATGACAGTCAATTGGGATTTTGATCTTTTCGGACTCGATATTCTTAAGTAAATTCTATCTATTATCTTCGCTTCCCAATAGAGAGAAGTCTATGCAAGAAGTTTATATCGTGGCCGCTGTCCGGACTCCAATTGGTCGTTTTGGTGGGGGATTGATGGGATTATCCCCGGCCGATTTAGGGGCAACAGTGATGAAATCCGCCCTAGAAATCGCTAATTTGCCCCCAGAAGCCCTAGATTTGTACATTTTCGGCAATGTTTTGGGAGCGGGCCACGGCCAACTCATCCCTCGACAAGCGGCGATTAAAGCGGGAATTCCCGTAAGCGTGGACGGATATCGGGTGGATATGGTTTGTTCTTCGGGAATGATTGCCGTTAGTAACGCTGCCACCTCAATTCGCGCCGGAGAAGCGGCTCTCGTCCTCGCTGGTGGTATTGAATCCATGTCCCAAACTGGCTTTTTTCTCTCCCATCGGGCCCGGTGGGGTTATAAATTCCTCATGGGTGCGCCGGAACAATTAACGGATTTATTACTCCACGATGGCTTAACCGATGCTACCACGGCTGAGGGCATGGGTTCCCAAGTTGATCGCCTCTGTCTCGATCGCGGGGTTTCTCGGCAAGCATTGGACGAAATTGCCGCCTTATCCCACCAAAGAGCGGCCACAGCCACAGAAAAAGGCTGGTTTAAGGGCGAAATCGTGCCAATTGAACTTAAATCTAAGAAAGGTTCCACAATTATTGCTCAAGATGAGGGTATTCGTGCCGATAGTACCCCAGAAGGTTTAGGAAAACTGCGGCCGGCTTTTAATCCGTCGGGAGTTTTAACCGCAGGGAATAGTAGTCAGATTTCCGATGGGGCCGCCGCTATCCTTTTAGCCAGTCAAAAAGCTGTGGATCAGTACGGTTTAAAACCAATTGCCAAAATCCTTGGCGGCGCTGTGGGTGCTGGAAAAACCGATCGCTTCCCAGAATTCCCCGTCCTCGCGGTGAAAAAATTACTGGCATCTCTCAATAAAACGATCGAAGATTTCGATTTAGTGGAAAATAACGAAGCTTTTGCCTTAAATAATCTGCTTTTTGAGATGGATCTGGGGTTAGCTAGGGAAAAACAAAACGTTCACGGTGGTGCGATCGCATTAGGTCATCCCATCGGTGCTTCCGGTGCGCGGATTCTGGTGACGTTAATTAACGCGTTGAAAGTACAGGATAAAACCCTCGGTATGGGGGCCATCTGTCATGGGACCGGTGGCGGAACAGCGATCGCAATTGAAAGAGTTTAGGAGGAAAAAGCTATGGTATCTCTCGGACTAGAGGAAAAAGTTATCGTCGTTACCGGCGGAAATCGAGGCATTGGGGCGGCTATTGTCTCTCTTTTGATAGATTTGGGGGCCAAGGTGGCTTACACGGATTTAGTCACCGATAATCCCCAGGGTTTAGGCATTGTCGCCGACGTGACTAAGTTGGAATCCATGGAAGCGGCAGCTCAACAAATTGAAGCGGAATTGGGGCCGGTGTACGGCATCGTCGCTAACGCGGGGATTACAAGAGATAACTTTTTCCCTAAATTAACGCCGCTAGATTGGGATTTAGTGATTAATGTCAACCTCAAAGGGGTTAATCACACGATTAAACCGTTTATTGAGGGAATGTACGAACGACAAGCGGGATCGATCGTTTGTATTAGTTCTATTTCCGGTGATCGCGGTAATGCCGGCCAAACTAATTATGCGGCCACAAAAGCGGCAGTTATCGGTTTAGTCAAATCCCTAGCGCGAGAAGCTGCCCGTTATAATATTCGCGCCAATGCGATTGCGCCGGGGTTTATTAACACGGAAATGACTTTAGCGATTCCCGATAAAGTTCGCGATAAAATCACCGCCGAAATTCCCTGTCGTCGCTTCGGTGAACCCGCAGATATCGCCTGGGCAACTGCCTATTTACTCTCTCCTATTGCCAGCAGTTATGTCTCTGGAGAAGTCCTCAGAGTTAATGGGGCCCATCACACCTAATCAGTTATCAGTTATCAGTTATCAGTTATCAGTTATCAGTTATCAGTTATCAGTTATCAGTTATCGGGTGTAGGGTGGGTTAGTAAACTAGCGAAATCAGCGTTAAAGGAAAAGGGCAAAAATAATGGATAAACCGACACAAGCTTGGAGTGAGATGGCCGCCGATTACGTCAATCTTTGGACAGAAACTGGGGCAAAAATGTGGTCAAGTTGGTTTGATATGATGGGGGCGATACCGACTCCTATGGGCAATATTAAACCAGAATTACAAGAGGCAACCCAGCGCTATTTTGATAATCGGGATTTATTGATCAAATTCCTAAAATTATCGATGGAAGCTTGGGAAAGTATCTTCCCGAAAATGCAAACAGGAGAAGACTGGCAAACAATTTTAAATAATTATACCCAACAGATGCGCGGTCAACTGAATAGTTTTACTACTACCACTTCCCAAAGTAGTCAAGATGTCAGTCAACTATGGACAATTTACCTGCAACAATTACAAAGTCTCAATCATTTATGGTTCGATCCTTTCGTCCTGTCAAATGACACAATAACCAAAGCTTGGTTAGGTAATACTTCTTCCTTGATTGAACTCAATAATATCTATTGGCAGAAGTTTTATGATGAAACTTTTGGCCAATGGTTACAGATGCCTTTATTGGGATTGCCACGAGAATTTAACCGCAAATTACTCGATAGTTTTGAAACTTGGCGCATTCTTTATCAGGCTAGTATTAACTATCAAATTGTGCTGGCTGATATTCAAGTGAAATCCTTTGAAGCTTTAACTAAAAAATTAGTTTTCTTAGCAGAAAAAGGTCAACCTGTCAAGGATTGGCGAGAATTTCAAGATGTGTGGAGTGTTGTCGCTGATGATATTTTTGAAAAGGCTTTTTGTCAACCAGAAAACCTAAAAGTAAGGGGAAAATTTATTAATTCCCTCAATGATTATCGCCTCAAACAGCAGGATTTGATGGAAATTTACCTGCGATCAATGAATCTGCCTACCCGCAGCGAAGTCGATGAAATTCATCGGACTATCTATGAATTACGCAAAGAGGTAAAAAGTCTCAAAAAAGCTTTAGGAGAAAAAAAAGAAATAGAAAGTAACAATTAGTTAATTGTGCTTGACAATCAGTTATCAGTTATCAGTTATCAGTTATCGGATTGCAGTTTTAAGTATATAGTGTTAGGTGAAAACTTCGGAACTTTCTTTTCACTGATTACTGTTCACTGCTCACTGAAAAATCCCCACTTCCCTAGGAGAATTAAATTATGTGGCCATTTTTGACGCAAGTGAAACTGGAAGATTTTACCCAAGATTATCTAGAATTAACTCAAAAAAATCTCAAAGGTTTAGACAATCTCAAACGAGTTAAAGAAGAAGATATTCAGTGTGGAGTCTCGGAAAAAGAAGCAGTTTATCGGGAAGATAAAATCATTCTCTACCACTTTAAACCCGTGGTTGAAAAACCCTTCGAGATTCCCTTGTTGATGGTTTATGCTTTGGTCAATCGTCCCTACATGGTAGATTTACAGGAAGGGCGTTCTTTAGTAGCAAATCTGCTGAAATTAGGCTTAGATATCTACTTAATTGATTGGGGATATCCCACCAGAAGCGATCGCTGGTTAACCCTTGATGATTATATCAATGGTTATGTGGATAATTGCGTCGATTTTATTCGTCAAAGTCACCATCTCGACAAAATTAATCTGTTAGGAATCTGTCAGGGGGGAACCTTTAGTTTATGCTATAGTTCCCTCTATCCCGATAAGATAAAAAATCTGGTGACAATGGTGACACCGGTGGACTTTTATCAAACCGAGACCCTCTTAAATATGCGGGGGGGATGTTCCTTGGGTTCCGAAGCATTAGACATCGATTTAATGGTAGATGCTATGGGCAATATCCCGGGAGATTTTCTCAACTTAGAGTTTCTGGAATTGAAACCTTTACAGTTAGGTTATCAGAAATACCTTGATTTTCCTGACATCATGGAAGACGAATCAAAATTAGTTAATTTTCTGCGTATGGAAAAATGGATTTTTGATAGTCCTGACCAAGCGGGAGAATCCTATCGACAGTTTCTCAAGGATTTCTATCAGCAAAATAAACTGATTAAAGGGGAAGTGATGTTAGGAGATAAACGGGTAGATTTACACAATCTGACCATGCCAATTCTCAATCTTTATGCGGATAAAGATCACCTTGTACCTCCCGCTTCTTCCCTCGCTTTAGGGAATTATATCGGTACTTCTGACTATACCGCTTGTGCTTTCCCGGTCGGACATATCGGAATGTATGTCAGTGGCAAAGTGCAACGGGATTTACCCCCCGCTATTAGCGATTGGTTGAAAGCAAGAGCTTAACAATCCTCGCAGCTATCCCCTTTTCCAATTTGGGAGAGGGGTGTAACACAATACAACACATCGATAAAAAAACATCTACGGGCAGTAAAATAAACTTTTGTAACAGAGGATGTTAAGCACTGTTGCAAGATCGGGCAGAATCGGAGGATATCGTTCCTTTCGGCTAAACCCCTGTGGTACACTGCAAAGCGTACTCGCTCGTAAGTATGTAGGAGAAAACCTGAGTGTTAAGAGTCGCTGTTGTGGGTTCAGGGCCGGCCGGTTCTTCGGCGGCAGAAACATTAGCTAAAGCAGGCATTGAAACCTATTTATTTGAACGCAAATTAGATAATGCTAAACCCTGTGGTGGAGCGATTCCTCTCTGTATGGTGAGCGAATTTGACCTACCTCCTGAAATTATCGATCGCCGGGTGAGAAAAATGAAAATGATCTCCCCCTCGAACGTCGAAGTCGATATTAATCTCGATAATCAAGACGAATATATCGGTATGTGTCGTCGGGAAGTCCTCGACGGTTTTATGAGAGAACGCGCCCATAAATTAGGAGCGCATTTAATCAACGGAACCGTTTACGGTCTCGACATTCCCACCAATAGCACCGATCCCTATACCCTACACTACGCCGATCACTCCCACGGCAATTCCCAAGGGGAAATGAAATCTCTGAAGGTGGATGTGGTTATCGGCGCCGACGGTGCTAATTCCCGCATTGCTAAAGCTATTGATGCTGGGGATTACAACTATGCGATCGCTTTCCAAGAACGCATCCGTCTTCCCCAAGATAAAATGGCCTACTACGAAGATCTGGCCGAAATGTATGTAGGAAAAGACGTATCCCCCGACTTCTACGCTTGGGTATTCCCCAAATACGATCACGTCGCCGTCGGTACTGGCACAATGAAGGTCAATAAAGCCATGATTAAAGACCTACAAGCCGGTATTCGCGCTCGCGCGGCCCGTCGTCTGGAAGGAGGCGAAATCATCCGCGTGGAGGCTCACCCCATCCCCGAACATCCCCGTCCTCGCCGTGTAGTCGGTCGCGTGGCCCTCGTAGGCGATGCTGCGGGAACAGTTACTAAGTCTTCGGGAGAAGGCATCTATTTCGCCGCTAAATCAGCGCGGATGTGTGCGGAAACCATTGTCGAAGTCACTAACGGCGGCCAACGTATCCCCACAGAGGACGAATTGAAACTCTACCTCAAGCGTTGGGACAAGAAATACGGTATGACCTATCTGGTATTAGATATCCTGCAACGGGTTTTCTACCGTACCGATGCCACCCGGGAAGCTTTTGTGGAAATGTGTTCCGATAAGGATGTACAGAAGATGACTTTTGACAGTTATCTCTATAAAACCGTTGTTCCCGCTAATCCTCTCGTACAGATGAAGATTACTGCTAAAACTATCGGTTCTCTCCTGCGCGGTAACGCTTTGGCCCCTTAAAATCCATTGATAACCGGAAAACCCAATCTCCCCATGGCGGTGGTTGGGTTTTCTTTTGGGTTGTCCCTTCTTGTCTTATCTAATTCAAATAAAAATGCCGAAAAAATATTTGATAAGCTGTTAAGCAATTTAAATGCGCGGGCAGCTGACAGTACAGGTTATGGCCTTTTGTTAAAGGGGAAGTCAAGATATATGGTGTAAATGCGCTACTATTTAATGGTAAAGCCGTCCTCAAGAGACGGGGTTTCGGACTCAATTTTTCGATGACCAGAGTAAATCCGAAGTTAATTATTCATGGGGGAGCGAGTTCCCTAGAGGATAAAGGTGGTTTAGAATCAGTGCGCGATTCTCTCCGGGGGATTGTCAAGAATATTTACAACCTCCTTGACAATGGTGCTACTGCTGTGGAAGCGGTGACAAAAGGATGTATGTTACTGGAGGATGAACCGCGATTTAATGCTGGGACTGGTTCGGTGGTGCAATCGGACGGTCAGGTGCGAATGAGTGCAGCCTTGATGGATGGTCGTCACCAGCGTTTAAGCGGTGTCATTAACGTCTCGCGGGTACAGAATCCCATTAGCCTGGCTCAATTTCTCCAAAGTCAAGAGGATCGCATTCTCTCGGAAATTGGGGCTGCCGATCTGGCCCGAGAATTACAAATTCCCCTCTATGATCCCCTCACCGATTATCGGATTCAAGAATGGATGGAGGAAAGAAAGACGAATTTTAATCGCAAAATGGCCCGTTTATTCGCCGACTCCTCAGCGCGACGGGGAACTATCGGAGTGGTGGCCCTTGATCAACAAGGAGACATCGCCGCCGGAACTTCTACCGGAGGTAAGGGATTAGAAAGAATCGGTCGCGTTAGTGACAGTGCCATGCCGGCCGGCAATTATGCCAATCCATGGGCCGGAGTAAGTTGTACGGGGGTCGGGGAAGATATTATCGATGAGTGTTTAGCCGCTAAGGTGGTCATTCGCGTCACCGATGGTTTTTCCCTCGCCGCTGCCGTGAAGAAATCGATGCACGAATCCCAAACTAATGGTCGGGATCTGGGCATGATTTCCCTCGATCGTCAGGGTAATATTGTTTGGGGGAAAACGGCGGAAATTCTCTTGGCTGCCTATCACGACGGTCAGGCGATCGGTGATACCCTAGAATGGCACGGTGAAAACGCGGGTTTAATCGGTCATGTAGCCGTCGGATAGTGGAACAAACCGCGATCGAGCCTAGTCTTTTCGGTTAATCTCTGCAAGATACTTCTTCTCGAAAATCTCCGTGTGGCAATACATTATTCCTATTTTTGACCCCGATGTGAAAAACTGGTCAGCCGAAGCGCGATTATTGCGCTGGATGACTTTTTTGTGGCTGTCAGTCGGGTTAGTCGTGCTTTTTTCGGCTTCCTACGCTCTGGCTGACAGTCGCTTTGATAACGGACTATACTATTTTATCCGCCAATTAATCTGGCTTTGGATTGGCTTAATTGGCTTTAATTTCCTGGTGCGATTGCCGATCGAGAAACTCCTCAAAATCGCCCCCTGGATGATTTTATTAGTTTTAGGATTAATTTTGATCACTCTCATCCCCGGTTTGGGAGCTAATATCAATGGTGCCACCCGTTGGATTAAAATCGGGCCGATTCTCTTGCAACCGTCGGAATTTATGAAACCGTTTCTCGTCCTGCAAGGGGCGGCGGTTTTCGGTGGTTGGCCGCGTTTAAATGTCAATCAACGGTTAACTTGGATCGCTATTTTTGGGCTAATTCTGGCCGGCATTCTCTTACAACCTAACTTGAGTACCACTGCTCTGTGTGGTATAACTCTCTGGCTGATCGCTCTTGCCTCCGGTCTGCCTTTATCCTACATGACCAGCACCGCTTTACTGGGTGTAACTGTGGCTGTGGTTAGTGTTACTTTCCGCGAATACCAGAGAAAACGGATTTTATCTTTCTTAGACCCCTGGCAGGATCCCCGGGGTGATGGTTATCAATTAGTGCAGAGTTTACTGGCGATCGGTTCTGGCGGAACCACCGGCAGCGGTTACGGTTTATCCCAACAAAAATTATTTTATCTACCCTTCCCGGATACGGATTTTATTTTCGCTGTCTTTGGCGAGGAATTTGGTTTTATTGGCGGTATTTTACTGTTAATCATGCTATTTCTCTACGCTACTCTCGCCCTGATCGTGGCGGTTAAATGTCGTCATCGCATCAAAAAATTAGTGGCGATCGGGGCGATGGTAATTTTAATCGGTCAATCCCTGTTAAATATCGGTGTGGCCACTGGTTCTTTACCCACTACGGGCCTACCTTTCCCTCTCTTTAGCTATGGCGGCAGTTCCAGTTTAGCCAGTCTCTTTTTAGCAGCCCTCTTAATCCGCGTGGCTAGGGAAGAAAATGACCCCGATCCAGTTCCCACCAGTAAAAAAAGTCCTCAGAAAACTGTCTCGGTTTTCGGTGATCGGTGATGGGTTGGGAATTATGAATTATGAATTATGAATTATGAATTATGAAGTGGGGAAGCTGTCTCATCACCCTATCACCCTATCACCCTATCACCCCAAGACCCCAAAACCCTAACACCCCAAAACCCCAAAACCCTATCACCCTATCTCCTGACGACCGACTCCTAACCCAATGTTCGACAAAGATAAGCAAAAATTATGTACTGACTCCAAAAACTTGAGAATATTTGAATTAACATTTCGCAATATTTACAAATTCTTAAAAATTAATTGAGAAAGATTTTTATTTAACAACGATGTTATGATGGTTACATCGATTTTACTGAATTTCATAATGGCTTATCTTGTGCCTTTTTGGACAGCAACGCTTGAAACCCTTGCCACATATAGAAGGTAATCCTAATTAAGACAGGTAAATGAGTCAATTTCACCCACAACGATGATCTTTTTTTTGTGTAGTTTTGTTGCAAAAAAAAAGTTTTTTTGACAAAAAGCACAAAGTATGCTGCTGTCAACGGAATTCGTGGGTGTTGGGGGAGAGAGGGGAGAAGGAGAGCAGAGAGAATAAATAAAAACAGGCGTTGCTGAATTAAGCTATGAATCAGTAAGGAATAGGCACTTCTTGAAACTTCAGATAATGAATTAATAAACGAATAGAGTATCCTAACATTTCTGTAGACTTAGAATAGCAGAGTGTTTTGCGATGCAATCGGGCTAG
>NZ_JADBUP010000116.1:0-3381 GCF_020245605.1 Microcystis sp. M061S2
ACCAGAAATCGGCAAGACCGCCTTCTGGGTTACATTGGTGGCAGCGGGGTCCAGAGTTAACCCAGCGACAGGAGAGGTATCCCCCGGCGGTTTTTTATCACAGGGCGCCAGAGTCCTCGCCATCTGCAACGAGGAACCAGCTAATCGTACGATCCTTAGAGCGCTCACTTGCTACACGGGAAAGACTAAAGAACAACTCCTCGCAGACCCGGAGTCAATCCGCAAACAGTGGGACACAATCCGACGAAACCTCGTCGTTATCGACGCGGCTACGGTCAGCGTTAAGGAGTTGGAGGTTCTAGTAACCGAGCACAAACCTGATGTTGTTATCGTTGACCAGCTAGATAAGGTGCAAATCGATGGACAATTCAATCGTGGCGACGAAAGCCTTACTGAGCTTTACCGCCGAGCCCGTGAAATTGCTAAACGTAACAACTGTGCGGTTTTCGCTATCTGCCAAGCCAGTGCAGATGCGGAAGGCAAAGCATATGTCCACTACTCCACCCTCGCAGGATCAAAAACAGGCAAGGCTGGCGAGGCAGACTTGATCATCGGTATCGGCGTCGATATCGACCCCGGCAGACCGAATGACGATCTTACTCGTACTCTGTATGTATCGAAGAACAAACTTACGGGCTGGCATGGGCCAGTTACGTGCATCCTTAATCCGCAAGTATCGAGGTATGAAAGCTAATGTCTAAAAAACTGCTTGATTATGCCGCCTATGGTGCCTTGTCTAGCGTTGGCGTAGGCATGTTCGGCACCGGTATTTGGCTCCTTAGTTGGCTATCTTTTTGGCCAGCGTTCTTTCTGTCAATGGTCTGGGCTGGTGCGCTTATGCTTTTTGCATTCTCTACATTTGATGGACCTTACTAAGAGAATTGAATGATCACAATCGCTGACGTAGAGAACACAGTTACCAAACACGAAAGAGGCATTGACCTAAGCCCATACAATCCGGGTAACAAACTCGTCAGCGTGGGCTTGGGTCATGTCGTGGGTGATGATGTACAGCTATTGCCGTACGTGTTCATCGACCATTCGGAATACAAATGCACACCACAGGATATTTCTTACATCCAGTCGGTTCTGGATAAGACCACCTTACTCGTCGGCCATAACCTAAAGCACGATCTGGCTTGGCTTCTAGAAGCTGGCTTCACCTACAACGGTGCGTGCTACGACACGATGATCGGTGAGTATGTGTTCAGCCGGGGCCTCAAGGACGACCTGTCGCTGGAAGGTTCCTGCATCCGACGTGGTGTCACACTTAAAAAGTCTGACATTTTCCACAAGTATTTTGACAAGGGTGTTTCAGTAGCCGAAATCCCCATTGATGAATTGCGGGAATACGGCGAGGGAGATATCATTTCAACTGCTGATCTTTTTATCAGTCAGCAAAAACTTTATGCAAATCCGTACAACATAGGACTTGTCCCCACACGGGACATGATGAATGAGTTTTTGTACGTTCTTACAGATATGGAACGAAACGGCATCAAGATTGATCTAGTTACCCTTGACGCTGTTGAGGCCGAGTACAAAAAAGAACTTTCTAACCTGCTCGTTCGTCTAGAGGAGATTAAGCATAAGGTTATGGGTGATACGCCTATTAACCTTGCCTCTCCAGAGCAGCTAAGTTGCCTTATCTATTCCCGGCGTGTTAAGGACAAGAAGGCTTGGGCAGATACGTTTAGCATCGGGCTGAATGCCCGTGGCAAGCCTTTGCCTAGGCCCGACATGTCTGCCGGGAGGTTTGCTGCAAATGTCCGAGAACAAACTAACCTTGTTCGCAAGACTCAAGCTAAACAGTGCGTGGATTGCAAAGGTACAGGGCATTACTACAGAACGCGCATCAATGGAGAATTTCATAAGCGCCCAAACAAATGCCCTACTTGCGGTGGATCGGGAGTCGTATACACGGATTTGGCAGAGTACGCCGGTCTGCGCCAATCACCCCGAAACATCTGGGACTGTACCGCAAACGGATTTGCCACAGATAAAGAAACCCTAACTCACTTGGCGGAGGCGGCAGCAGCCAAGGGTAACAAGGACGCTGCCGACTTCCTATCAGCTATGGTGCGAGTTAATGCAATCGAAACTTATCTCAGCAGTTTCGTTGGAGGCATCCGACGTAACACCCGACCAGACGGTATCCTACATCCACGATTTAATCAGTGCATTACCGCCACAGGCCGGCTGTCATCTAGCGATCCTTAATTAAGGGACCGGCGTAAGCGATTACGCTGAGCAAACCTTGTGAACTCAGGGAAACTCTCTAAGAGACAATCCTGAACGAAGCCAAGGCCATATCTATCTATGGAGATACATGATGGCAGTGAATTTTACACACGCCAGTAATTCTACAATTCAAACATCTGTTGCTACATTGTTTTCACGAACAGAACTACCAATAGCTAAAATAGCTGAGGGGGCGGGCGTTTCTGAAGCGACAGCCCGTTTTATTATCAAAACAATGTATACTCGTGAGCAGCGAAAAGAGCGCATGTCAAGAGTTTACGCCAATAGCAAAGCGGGAGAGTTAAACCCCATGCACGGTAAATATGCGCAGGCTCACCCCAACTTTAAGGGCGTTGTTTCGGATGGCAACGGATATCAGATGGTCCTTAAGCCCGATTGGTACACGGGGCGAAAAGGATCTAAGCATGTGTTTCTGCACAGTGTAATTATGTGTCAGGCACTTGGTCTGACCGAAGTACCTAAGGGTTTTGTTATACATCATATTGATGGCGACAAAACAAACAATGATATCGACAACCTTGCACTATTGACCGTGTCTGGCCACGGTAAAATTCACGCTTTGGAACGCGCAACGACTATCCAGTAATGGAGTAGGGCTAAGTAGCCCGAAGCGCAAGGCATCTGTCGCCGTCAGTCGGGGCAGATGATGATATAGTCTACTCTGCATGGCGACATGCAGCAGCATGTAACAGTGCGGGCAGGGATTAACGACCCCTGCTGAATGTAAGGAATTTCCAGAATCAACCCAGAGGGAAAACGTTCCCTATCCGTCGTTGCGTGGTATCCCGCTTTGATGGAGGCTCAATCATAGAAGCCGACTTCTCTCAGCTAGAGTTTCGTGTCGCGGGAGAGTTGAGTGGTGACGAACAGGTAAAGCAAGATGTTTTATCAAAGTTTGACGTCCATTCGTACACGGCAAAAATTCTCACGGAGTCGGGACAAACTACTGACCGTCAAGGGGCAAAAAGTCACACGTTCAAACCACTATACGGTGGCTCCTCGGGAACGGAAGCTGAACAATCTTATTATAAAGCTTTCGCTGAAAAGTATTCCGGGGTTGCGAAATGGCACGAAGTCCTACTCTCTCCAGCGGTCAGTCAGACAGTCATTACGCGCCCT
>NZ_JADBUP010000117.1:0-22325 GCF_020245605.1 Microcystis sp. M061S2
AAGCGATCGTTCAAGCCTTTAGTCAGATTACATTGCGAGACATCCATCACTGGTTTACCCATTGTTGCTATTGCGATACCCCTTTTAAAGAGCCTACCTAGTCATCCATGCTGTACCTCATTCAACTGAAACCCGCTATAGTACAGGGTTATTTAATAGGTTTGAGGTTGAAAATTATCGGGAATATCTAATTCAAATACTTGGTCATGAATCCGAGCCACATAAAGCCCTTCTTGCAGAATTTTTTCGCGTAATTCTGGGGATAAATCAACCGCCGCTAATATGCCATAGAGTTTTTTATCCTTGTGTTCAGGAAAAAAGCGGCGAAACCGTTGCAAAATACTTTTTAATTGAGTAATATCTTCCTGTCTAGCATGACTTTTAACCTCAACGATATAAGCAGTATTTAGATCACCATTGGTATAGGCAAGAACATCAATTTCTAGGTGTTGTCCTTCTTTACTGACTCGCACACTGGGACTGATAACTTCCATGCCAAATTGTTGTCTGAGAATCGTTTCCATTGAAGGAAGGGCAAGTCCTTCGGTAAAGCTGCCGAATTTGGCACCGAGTCCCCCAATTTGTTTGCCCAGTTCTTTGAGTTGTTTGTCAGTTTCTTTCTGTTGTTGGGCGTTTTCCTTCTGTTGTTGACTAACTTCCTTCAATAGTAGTTCAGTCTCCTTCTGTTGTTGACTAACTTCCTTGAGTTGTTTGTCAGTTTCTTTTTGAGCAGCAGTTAATTCGGCTAAGAGTCGCCATACATCTTCGGATGTGGTTGCCATAGATAATTTTTTCCTTCTGATCTGGTCTATTACTATTTTAGTCAATTGCGCCGGTACTTCCTAATTTTTAAGCTTCAATGCTCTCTTTTTTGTCAAGTACATCTTATCCCATTTTAGATGAGCTTACCCTAGCAACCTTAAGCGAATACTACCGTGCGATTGGCATAAACCAAAACGCGATTTTGCAAGTGTAAACGCACCGCTCGCGCTAACACCACCCTTTCTAAATCCTTACCTTGACGAATTAAATCCCCTACGGTATGGCGATGGCTAACTCTGACCACATCCTGCTCGATAATTGGCCCCTGATCGAGATCGGCAGTGATATAATGGGCGGTGGCTCCAATAATTTTTACTCCTCGATCGTAAGCCCGTTGATAGGGATTAGCTCCCGCAAAAGCTGGTAAAAAAGAATGATGAATATTGATAATATTGGGGAAAAAGTTAATAAAATCTGGGGTGAGAACCTGCATATATTTAGCTAAAATCACTAAATCTATCCGGTATTCTCGCAGTAACTCTAATTGTCTGGCTTCCTGTTCAATCTTGGTTTCGGCGGTAACGGGAAGATGATAAAACTCAATACCAAATTGATTGGCAACTGAGTGTAATTCTGGATGATTGCTAATAATTAAAGGAATTTCCGCCCTAATTTCTCCCGCCTGTTGTCGCCATAATAAATCGAGGAGACAATGATCCTGTTTTGTCACCCAAATAGCTAGACGCGGAACAGTATCGGAAAAATGTAAGGACCAACTAGCCTGCAAAGGTTTGGCAATAGCGGCGAAAGCTGGTTCGATCATCCCACGGGGCAAATTAAACCCCTCTAATTGCCATTCTATCCGCATCAGAAACAATCCCGCCGAAAAATCCGTGTGTTGGTCGGCGTGGATAATATTGCCGCCATTAGCGTAGATAAAATTGGCGATTTTCGCCACCAGACCAATCTGGTCGGGACAAGAAATTAACAGGGTTGCAGTGGCAGCAGTCATAAATTATCGGCGGCAAGAATTGACTTTTTCTACCCCTAATTTATTACAATTTTAGGCACTTCGTCCCTTTGATACACAAAAAAGATCGTTTGTCAACAGCGATCGCCGATTAAATTTCCGGTTAAACTGATAGGCTATTCCCTTGCTCAGAAGTGGCAAAATGCCGCTCGATCAGGGAGGGGACATCTTGGGGAACTACCTGATTATAATGCTTTTTATCGGGCATAACCACCAGATTCGGCCCTTTTTTGCACTGTTTTAAACAGCCAGTTAATTTAATATTCACCGCTTCTCCCAGTCCTTTTTCCTCCAAATCACTCTCTAACCTTTGGCAGACTCTCGCACCGCCATTTTTCCAACAATCGGACTTCTGACAGATTAAGACGGTGGCTTTTTTAGCTTTTGCCGGGGCGACTTCTGGGGTTTTTTCGCCAGATAAATGCTCGATCCCTAGTACCCTCAGTTTTAATTTTCCCTTTTTTGAACAAAGACTACTTTCTCCCGTCACTTTTAGCCATGAGTGGAGAGCAATATTGAGAGGTATGTGGTCTCGCAGTGTTTTTTCGGGCTTAAACCAATATTCTCGTTTATCAACACTGATTCTCAGGTATTTTACCTTATATCCGTCCTTGAGGACAAAACCGAGGAATTGACCGACCACTTGAAAGGGAACCATGCTAGTTACAGATTTTGACATACTTTCTCACTTTTTACTCTCAGATTGCTAATTTTTCTCAAGGATTATGCCTGCCAACAGGTTTCCAGCCAAGGGATTAAACAGCCTCGGGAAGCCTCTACCTGTCGCAGGACAATCCACAGCTATAAAAGTTGAGCGTAGGCATCAATGCGAACCTGCAAAAGCTGATGGAGCGAGCATTGACATTCAATGTTTAGGGCCTGCATCTGGTGGTAAACCTGCCAGGGATCCCAAGCACTAATATTGAAGATTTTCTCACCTTCCGATGGCCATTTGTCTATACCCATGGGGCTTTTAATTGAGAACTATTAGCAATATAACTCTAGGCTGCTGTTCTCAGTATAACCGACAACTGCAAATAATTATCAATAACCTGAAGAAAAAAAGTTACCCGGCAGCGGCGATCAGCTAAAATCTTGCTTGTCCGCTTTGTCGATCCCGGAATCGCTACCGCCTACAATTGTCAAAGGGATAAAAATGGAGATAACAAGATTTATTGACGAAAATTATGGATAAAAAAGCTCAAAAAACTGATAATTCAGCAGTTCTCTATTTTGATGGTGGTTCTCGCGGCAATCCAGGGAGAGCAGCCGGTGCAGCGGTAATAGTTTTAGCCGAGGGTAATTCCTTGACTACGACTAGATATATGGAGAGAGCCACTAATAACGAGGCTGAATACACGGGATTGATTATTGGATTGGAAAAAGCCCAAGAATTAGGCTTAAAAAGCCTAGAAATTCGGGGAGACAGTCAATTAGTCATCAATCAAGTTAAGGGAGACTGGAAGGTAAAAAGCGATAGTTTACGTCCCTTTTATCAGCGTGCTTGTCAATTAGTCACCCAATTCGATCGCATTAGCTGGCGCTGGATTGAACGAGCTAAAAATAGTGTGGCTGACGCTGCCGCTAATCAGTGTATGGATGCGGCGAAAAAATCGCCAGAAAAACCCGAGGAAGGTGAAACTAATCTCGATATTCTGCTCCAATCCCTGAAACCAGTCTTAAATACCGAAGAATTCGTTTTTTCTTCCCTAACAGCAACGGGACTAGAACAGCTACAATTAACTCCTATCTGCCAATTTCGGGAAGAGGAAGGCATAACGGTGATTATTCCCCGTCAGCAGGCTGATCGCACAAGATTGCAGTACAAATATATTTATAGACAAATTACTCTTTCTGTGCATTCTAGTTTAGCGGCGGTGGGATTTTTAGCGGTAATTAGCGAGAAACTGGCCGAAGCAGCAATTAGCGTCAATGTCATTTCTGGTTATTATCACGATCATTTATTTATCCCTAGGGATAGGGTGACAGAAGCGATGGCTATTCTCGAAGAAATTAGCCGCTCATAACAGTTATCAGTTATCAGTTATCAGTTATCAGTTAGCAGATGTGAGTTTTCAATTCACTGATACTAAATCTGGTTATTAAAAACTGATTATTTATTCTACCCTTTGCATGAGTGTCTCTTGCATGAGTGCCTCTCCTCATAACTAGCCTATACTCAAGAGATTTAGTATGATTAGTGAAAAAACAGGATTTATGATTATTTGCTCTCCTCCGAGGAATTTTTCACCGTTTCTTCTAGGAAAACTACTGGTTCTTTTTCCCGCTGCTGCGAGCGGATGATATCGATGGTACTTTTCAGCACACTAGCGATGGGAACTGCTATCAATAAACCGAGAATTCCTGCCACTTTGCCACCGATAAAAAGAGATAGAATAATCCAGACGGGATTAAGTCCGATCATACCTCCCATTAGCCGAGGGGCGATGACATTATCATTAATTTGACCGACAATAATAGTCAGGGTCAAAACTTTTAACCCTAGCCAAAAATCTTGAAACATCAGTAGGGTACTAATGCCAATAATGGTGAAGGCACTGGCAAAAGGAATTAATGTAGTTAGACCGATCGCCACCCCGAATAATAGGGCATAATCAACCTTGAGAATCACAAAAACAAAAATTTGAGCAAGGCTGAGAATTCCTGCTAAAATGGTTTGGCCGGCAAAATAGGTTTCAAAAGTTTGACGAATAATCGTTCTTAATTTTAAATTCCAGGGAGCAGGAATCCAGCTAAAAATTCCCTCCCAAATTTGTTCGCCATAGAGAACAAGAAAGACGGTTAGAACCAGAACAAATAGAATGTTTAGGATACTGTTGATAGTTCCCAGCACAAAGCTCAGTAATTGAGTGCTAAGAGTTTGTAAAACATTGGTTAGTCGTTCCGATAACTGGGTGATTGATTGCTCGATATAAATCGCATATTTCTGAGTTTTATCCCACTTTTCTAAATTTTGTATCTGTTCGGTTCCCGACTCGATCCACTGGGGCAAACTATTGATTAAACTGCTTAATTGCTCGACAATCTGGGGAATTAAAATTAAACCTAAAACAATCAAAATTAATAGGGCAATTAAAAAGACAATAGCGATAGAACCACTGCGATTAACCCCGCGTCTTTGCAGCAGTTTGATGGGAACATCTAAGACAAAAGCTAGTAAACTAGCAGTGACAAAAATACTGACTAAGGGTTCTAGGTAGCTAAATAATTGGAATAATAACCAACCATTGAGAAATAAGAGCGGAAAAACTAGACTTAGCCGCAACCAACGAGGTAGTTGCTTAAAAAGCTCTATCATATAACTAATTTTGTCCTGAGAGAGTATCGAGGTAAAAAGAGACTTTTCTAACCAGAAATCCTCTTTCAATCTAGCATCTCCTCGTTACTTTTTTGGTTCCAGTAACCCTGAAACTCTTATCCTAACTGTATGGAGCTAAGCGGATTCGAACCGCTGACCCCCTCAATGCCATTGAGGTGCTCTACCAACTGAGCTATAACCCCTTGAAGACCATTTTTGAATATAGCTTAAATAGAATCATTTTGTCAAGGGGTGACGAGAAAAAAATTTGTCACTCCAAAGGCGATCGCTCATTGACAATGGTGAAACAATTGCCCCCATTTAGACAGGAGCCGAAATTTGGGTTAAATAGGTTAAACAGTGACCGATGAGGAAATAAACTACTAACATAGCCACTGCCGCTGCTGCCACTAAGGTTCCCGCCAGCATCAAGGAAAACTCTTGCTTGTCGAACGCTTGCTGCATTAGATGCAATGACCAAGCCACAAGACCGAGGTCAAAGATGAGAATCGGAACTAACATATTTTAAATTTTGTTAACTTTCCTCTATTCTAATACATAATTTTCCCTGGGGATAATCGGAGGGAAGTTAAAAACAGGGATTTTTTGCCGGTTTTTTGATCGCAGCTGTCAGCCGTCAGCCATTGACTTTCAGTAATAGGTGTAAAGCTTGCTCTTCTTGGGTTGCAGCCTAAAGAAATCCTTTTCCCGAAAAAGCGACTCAATCCCTAGATTAAGTTCTGCAAATCTGTCCCTCATTTTCGGGCTAACGCACGGGTACTTGTTGATTTTGCAGATAATTTTTGACCTCAGCGATGGTTAATTGACCATAATGGAGCAAAGAAGCCAATAAAGCCGCTTCTGCCCGGCCTTCCGTCAATGCTTCGTAGATATGCTGACAATTACCCGCTCCTCCCGAAGCAATCACAGGAATCTCCACCCTTTCAGCGATTGCTTTTGTCAATTCCAGATCATAACCCGCTTGCGTGCCGTCGGCATCCATACTGGTAACTAACAACTCACCTGCCCCGCGTTTTTCCACTTCTTGGGCCCATAATAAAGCATCAATACCCGTATTTTCGCGTCCACCCCGAACATAAACCTCCCAACCGGGGTTATGCACATCCTTACGTCGTCTAGCATCGATCGCCACCACAATGCACTGTTTCCCAAAGCGATCGCTGGCTCGATCAAGCAATTCCGGCTCGCGCACGGCAGCCGAGTTAATGCTGACTTTATCGGCCCCGGCTCTTAACAAATTTTTAATATTTTCTAAGGATTGGATACCGCCGCCCACGGTCAGAGGAATAAAAACCTGTTCCGCCGTGCGATAGACTACATCAATAATCGTGTCGCGATCTTCATGGGTAGCAGTAATATCAAGAAAAACCAACTCATCGGCCCCTGCCTGATTATATAAGCGGGCTAACTCCACGGGGTCGCCAGCATCCTGAAGATTGACAAAATTAACCCCTTTCACTACCCGACCTTTATTGACATCCAAACAAGGCAAAATCCGTTTCGCTAACATATCCTAGACTCTTGATTGTAACAATGGCTATCAAACGATCGCACAATTCCCCCCTGGCTGCCGAGGAAAATCTGCTCACTCCCAATCCCACTATAGAAGAAACGGAAAAAGCAGAAGCGCAGATTCGTCCGCAATCCCTAGAGGATTATATCGGTCAACAGGACTTAAAAGCTAATCTAAAAGTCACCATCGCCGCGGCCAAAGCTAGACAAGAAGCGATCGATCATTTGCTCTTCTACGGACCGCCGGGGTTAGGAAAAACCACCATGGCTTTAATTTTAGCGGCTGAGATGGGAGTAAATTGCCGCATTACCGCCGCCCCCGCTTTAGAGCGTCCCCGGGATATTACCGGCATCCTGATCAATCTTCAACCCCGGGATATTCTTTTTATCGACGAAATTCATCGACTGAATCGGGTGACGGAGGAGTTATTATACCCAGCGATGGAGGATTATCGCCTAGATGTGACGATTGGTAAGGGTCAAGCAGCGAAAATTCGCAGTATTTCTTTACCTCCCTTTACTTTAATCGGTGCTACTACCAAAGTTGGCTCTTTAACTTCGCCTTTGCGCGATCGTTTTGGCATGATTCAACGTCTGCGTTTCTATACAGTTGAGGAATTGACGGCAATTATTCTCCGAAGTGCCACTATTTTTAATATTCCCATGACTGAAGCGGGTGCGATCGAAATTGCCCGTCGGAGTCGGGGAACTCCACGCATTGCCAATCGTTTATTAAAACGGGTGCGCGACTATGTGCAGGTGAAGGGAGAAACTATGATTACCCCCCAGTTAGCCGCTGAGGGATTAAATCAATTAAATGTGGATTCTATGGGTTTAGATTGGACCGATCGATTAGTATTAAAGACGATGATCGAACAGTTTCAAGGCAGACCCGTGGGATTGGAAGCGGTAGCGGCAGCCACGGGAGAAGATGCCAAGACGATCGAGGAGGTGTATGAGCCTTATTTATTACAAATAGGTTATCTTAATCGTACTGCCCGGGGTCGCGTAGTGACGGCAGCCGCCTACGAACATTTAGGTTTACTGGCGAAATTGCCGAAAAATGAGGATCGGAGTTTACCTTTGTTCGAGTTCTAGTTTTCTGGATATTACAGCGTTTCTCCGATAGATGAGCTAAGTTTTTGCGACTGAAATCCTTACTTCGGCAAGGTTTAATCTATACTTCACCTTGACGAGAAAGGCTGTAGGAATAATCTGGTCGCTTCTGTACCTTCTCAGTTAACAATTCTTATTGCGCTGACTAATTACAGCGTTTTAGCTCACTTGTGTCTTTAAATACTGCCTTGACTGCTTGAAATCACACAAGCCCTTGTGTAAAGACCGTATGATGAAGATCGTAGTAAGTTACATTGTTGTCATTGCCTGCCGCTTCTCATCCAGACTGTATTGGGATTGGTCAAAGCTATGCAATAGTGATCTTTTATAGTCAATAATTTTTTAAGTCTGTTAGCGCACTATGTCTGTCCTAAATAAAGAAAATCTTAAACTGGAAACTCTTAGCCTGTTTCAAAAATACCAAAAAACAGGGGAGAATAAGTTACGGGATCAAATTATACGGTTAAACCTAGGATTAGTCAGAAGGGAAGCTCATCATTGGGTCAATCAATGCCATGAAAACTACGAAGATTTAGTGCAGGTTGGCTGTATGGGGCTAATTCGGGCGATCAAGCGTTTTGACAGCAGCAAAGGTCATGCTTTTAGTTCCTTCGCTATTCCCTATATTCGCGGCGAAATTCAACACTATTTACGCGATAAAGGTTACACGGTTCGGATTCCTCGTCGTTGGTTAGATTTAGGCAGACAAGCGACAAATATGCGTCGGGATTTCCAAACTATCCACAATCGTCAACCCAATGATACGGAAATCTCCCTCGCTTTAAATATTTCGCTCAAAGAATGGCAAGAGGTAAAACTGGCTTTCCAAAACCGTGAACCCCTTAGTCTCGATGCGACGGTTAATAGCGATGAAGATAATAATACTTGTTTAAAAGACCTCATTCCCGATCCTGGTTATCGCAGCTTTCAACTTTGTCAAGAGGACTGCATTCGTTTACAACAAGCACTGGCTCAATTAGAAGAGAAAACCCGTCATATTCTCGAATTTGTTTTCCTTAAAGATCTTACTCAACGGGAAACTGCCGAACAATTAGGCATTAGTGTTGTTACCGTCTCCCGTCGGGTGAAAAAGGGTTTAGAAATGCTCAAGGAAACCATGCTCCAAGAGGCATTTTAGCCCAATTATTCGGTTATCATAGCAAGTCCGTTATTAACTCCCAATTCAACTTTAAAAACTCGGTTATGGATTTTTTTCCCTGCTCTGATGCTCCCCGCTTATCTTTGCTCCAATAGCAAGTAATTTAAAACCCCAGCTAAATATTCATACTGCTCGATCGAATTATAGTAGTGAGCAGAAATTCTCACAATTAATGTTGCTTCTCCCCAGGGAATTATCGGCACTTCAATCTGATATTTTTCCCACAGTTGTCTAGATAAATCTTCTGCTGCCCAAGCATAACTAGGAATTAGAATGGAAGACATCGATCCGATCATTGATTCTGGACAGGGATAATTGACCTCTAAGGCATGACAAAGCAAATTTCTGGCTTTTAAAACCAAATTACGATTCGTCGCCATCAGACCTAGTAAACCATCAATAGAGAGAGAATTTAAAAACTCGATCGCTTTTGGCACCGATAAATAAGCACTGGGATCATCGGTTCCCATCCAAGCAAATTCTAACTGAAAACGGGAGCGATCTTGTCGAGGAGAATTGGCACCATGGCTAATAGTTAAAGGTCGAATTATTGCCTGTTTATCCCCGCGCACATAGAGAAAAGCTGACCCCTTGGGACTACATAACCACTTATGACAATTAGCAGTATAATAGGTGGGATTAATTGCCCCGATATTAAGGGGTAAAAAACCTAAAGCATGAGCGCCATCGATGAGAGTATCAATACCCCGATTATTTAATTCTTGCACAATTTCTGCGATTGGCCAAATTAAGGCCGTGGGACTGGTGACATGATCTAAAACTACTAATTTTGTCCGGGGAGAAACTGATGCTAAAATTGCTTGACCAATTTCTAAAGGGGACTGCACAGGAAAGGGAATTTTAGCGATAATTACCTTTAAACCCCATCTTTTAGCTATATGTTTAACTGCATTAGCACAAGCATTATAGGTCTGATCGGTGATCAGAATTTCCTCATTTTCCTGAAAAGTTAAGGAATTTAATACCGCATTTACTGCTGTGGTTGCATTGGGAACAAAGACTAAATCATCGCTATTTACTCCCACTAAATCCGCTAATTTTTGCCTAGCAATATCTAATAAACCCTCTAATTCTCTCCCCAAAAATGCTAAAGGTTGCCTTTCCATTCGTTCCCGCAATTGTTGCTGATAATCCAAGACTATTCTAGGGGTTGCACCATAGGAACCATGGTTGAGAAAATAAATATTATCGGGAATTAACCAAGAATTTTTGGACATATTGAATTAGTTTGATTTTATTCAGAACTAGAAAAAATAATAGCTTCATCTATTTTTTGCCGAATATCTTCTCTCCATTCCGCATCAGTTATTTGTTCGTATTCATCGAGTAACTGCAAAGCAAAGTCAATGACTTTTTCGGGAGATTGATATTTTCCCTTTTTCACTTTCCGTTGGAGATGTAGGTTCATAGGTATTATGACCATCTACTGAGAAAATCAGCTTGATCTTAATTTTAAGCTAAATATCGACAAAAAAAGCTCTCCAGGAAAAAGGAGAGAGGAGAGAACGAGTTAGAAAAAATTATTAATGTAACCATCCTTTCAGACGACGCGCGACTTGAGGACGACGTAATTTTCGCATCGCTTTAGTTTGAATTTGACGTACTCGTTCGCGAGATAAATTGAACATTCCCCCCACTTCCTCTAGGGTATAGGGTTGACTGGTAGCTAAACCATAACGGAGGGAGATAACATCTTTTTCCCGTTCGGTGAGAACATCACTTAAAACTGCGAAAATTTCTTGACGCATCATCATCTCATTCATTTTATCTTCGGGAAGTTGTAGATCATCATCTTCCAACAGATCCACTAATTCCGTATCTTCTCCTTTCCCTACACGATGATTTAAAGAGAGAGATTGACGACGCAATTGTAATAATTGCCGCAATTGTTCGGGAGTTATTTCTAACGCTTCCGCAAGTTCCCGTTCATTGGGATTGCGCTGTAAATCTTGCTTGAGAATGCGCTGCGCTTTTTTGAGTTTATTGAGTTTTTCGACAATGTGAATCGGTAAACGAATTGTCCGCGCATCGTTAGCAATAGTGCGGGTGATTGCTTGTCGAATCCACCAATAAGCATAGGTAGAGAATTTATAACCTTTATTGGGATCGAATTTTTCGGCCGCACGGTTGAGTCCGATCGCACCTTCTTGAATTAAATCTAGGAAAGGAACCCCGCGATTTAAATAGCGTTTAGCGATGGAAACCACCAAGCGCAAATTAGAACGAATCATTTTCCGTTTAGCTGTTCGTCCGCGATAAAGACGGTTTTCCAGTTGACGTTCATTATCTAATTCTAAAGCGATCGCCCATTCCGTTTTTGTCGGGGGACGATGTAAATTTTCTTGCAGTTTTTGGCGCACTTCTTCCGCTTCCATCAGAAACTTAACCGAGTAGGCTAATTCAATTTCTTCTTCCGCATTAAGCAGCGGATAACGCGCCATTTCTTTAAAAAATGCCCCAACAGTATCTTCATTGCTGCCTTTATCGTATCCAGTTCCACTACCCCCACGAGTGGTTTTTAGGGTTTCTGGTAAAGATTCAGTCAGCTCTTCGTCAGTTCTTTCAGCAAAATCCACGCTGTCTAGTTCTAAAGGATTTGTCTCAAGGGCAATGATTTGATTAAAATTATCATCGGCGGCCAGTTTAGAGATTTTCATAAGCAGTTATGGATGGAGTGGGGTTATAATAGCGGGAAAAACTTAGTTTCTCCCAATGGGCTGATTGTTACATTGAATTTTCGGGGAGCAGATTTTTTAAACGTTTTCTTAATTAATGGCGGCAATTTCTGGGATATAATTGCGCGATTCTGTGTCGATGGTTACAAATCGCCGAACCAGACAATAAGATTTTCTGGTGAATAGGGGAGACTTTTAGGTTTTCCACTTATACAATCTAACTAAGGTTTTTGGTATTTGACTAGGTAAAGATCACGCTTCTTAACAATCAAGATAGCAGTCAGCTTTTTATTACTATTCTTCGCTTTTTCTATTGAGAACCATTCTCACCTTTTGACTAACTACGCTTTGCTGAATCCGCCTTAATTATCATTAACTTTATCAATGCTTAAGGGTGGATAAAAATTCTTTTGGGAAGACTTCACTAGCTAAAAATCAAAATTTATGGGCAAAAAAGCAATATTTAAACTGTTTTTAGAGAAAATTAACTGGTTTTATTCCCCTCAAGCTTTAAACTATAATTTAAATACCCCATTCTCCCCATCACCCTATCACCCCATCTCCCCACTGACTATGCTCGATCGCCATGCTACCCTGACTGTAGCGGAACCTCGCACATCTTACCAATTAACCACAACTGGACAACCGTGGTTAGAGGTTTTGGTCGATCGCCCTTATCCTAGAGATAGTCAAGAGGATCAGCAAATATTAACCTATAGTATCCCCCCCGATTTAACGGTAGAAATTGGCGATATTTTAAGCGTTCCCTTCGGTTCTCAGGTAATTGGGGGAATTGCTCTTAGATTTCTCGAAAATTTGCCCCCAGGACTAGAAGAAAATCAAATTCGTCCCGTGGAAGATGTGATTACTAAGGGCTTTTTCCCCGATAATTATTGGCAGTTATTGACGAAAATCGCCCAATACTACGCAACGGATTTAATCACCGTTGTTCGCGTCGCTTTACCTACGGGTTTACTGCGAAGTTCCCAACGTCGCATCAGATTAAAACCAGAAGCGATTCCCCCCGGTGCGGAAGTTTTTTGTACTCCTCTCTCCCGTCAGATTTTATCCCTGCTCAAAAATCAAAAAGAAGGCGATTATTCGGCGAAATACCTGCAAGAAAAAGTAAAAAATGCCAATTACGGTATCCGAGACTTAGTTAAGCGCGGTTGGGTAGAAAGTTATCTAGAAGCGCCCAAAAGTCCCAATATTAAGCTAAAAAAAGCCATTACCCTGCTAATAACTGACTTTCCTGCTGATTTAACCGAAAATCAGCGCAAAATTGTCGAAATCTTACGCCACCAGGGAGGAGAAATGTGGCTGCCAGAATTGGCACAACTTGCGGGGACAAAACATTTTAAACCGCTCATTGACAAGGGTTATGTGGTGATTCAAGATCGAGAATTTCTGCGCTTATCCTCGGCGATTATGAGCAGGGATCAACCAAAAACACTCACTTCTAGTCAAAAACAGGCTTTAGAAGCCATTCAAACCCTAAAAGGTGGTGAAAGCGTCCTCTTACACGGAGTGACGGGATCGGGTAAAACAGAAGTTTATCTACAGGCGATCGCACCTGTCCTGGCAGCGGGTAAATCTGCCTTGGTTTTAGTCCCCGAAATTGGATTAACACCGCAACTAACCGATCGCTTTGTGGCCCGTTTTGGCGATCGAGTCTATGTTTATCATAGCGCCCTCTCGGAAGGAGAAAGATACGATACTTGGCGACAGATGTTGACAGGAACCCCGCAAGTTATTATCGGGACGAGATCGGCGATTTTTGTCCCTTTACCCCATCTAGGCATGATTATCCTCGATGAAGAACACGATAGCAGCTTTAAACAAAGTCAGTTACTCCCCACCTATCACGCGCGTACCGTGGCTAAATGGCGCTCTCAATTAAACCATTGTCCCGTAATTTTAGGCTCGGCCACGCCATCCCTAGAAACATGGCTAGAATCCCAAGCTAATCCCCGTCTTTACCTATCTTTGCCCGATCGCATCCAAAATCGCCCCTTACCGCGGGTGGAAATCGTCGATATGCGACGGGAATTGCAACGAGGCAATCGTTCTCTGTTTAGTCAATCCCTGCGTTCAGCGCTGGAAACCCTGCGCGACAAGGGAGAACAGGCAATTTTATTCGTCAGTCGTCGGGGACATAGTACTTTTGTATCTTGCCGAAGTTGCGGTTATGTGCTAGAGTGTCCCCAGTGTGATGTCTCTCTCTCCTATCACCACACCGAACCGGGAGCGCAAGAATTACTCCGCTGTCACTACTGCAACTATGGTCGCATCCATCCGAAACAATGTCCTGAATGCGGTTCTCCCTATCTAAAATTTTTCGGTACTGGCACTCAGCGAGTCACCCAAGAATTAAGCAAAGAATTTCCTGATTTGCGCTGCTTGCGTTTTGATAGTGATACCACCCGTAACAAAAATGCTCCCCGGGAACTATTAAAAAAATTTACTGATGGTGAGTTTGATGTCTTAGTCGGAACCCAAATGCTCACCAAAGGATTAGATATCGAGCGAGTTACCCTAGTAGGAGTAATGGCAGCCGATGGTTTACTTTATCACTCCGATTATCGCGCCTCCGAACGCGCTTTTCAAACCCTCACCCAAGTAGCAGGGAGAGCAGGAAGGGGAGAAACAGAAGGAAAGGTAATTATCCAAACCTATACCCCCGAACATCCCGTGATTAGAGCAGTGCAAACCCACGATTATGAGGGTTTTGTCGAGACGGAATTAATGCAGAGAGAGGGTTTAAATTATCCTCCCTACGGCAGTTTAGTCTTAATTCGCTTTAGTGGTTTAGATGGGGAAGCAGTGCAGAAAAGTGCTGAAAATGTCGCGGAGGAATGTGTTAATAATTTTGGTTCTGATTGGGATATTTTGGGACCTGCACCCGCAACAATTATGCGCGTGGCTAACCGTTATCGCTGGCAAATTCTGTTAAAATTATCGGGAGAAAAGGCTGATATCGGTCGTCTTTTTCTTCCCCTAAAAAGCTTAGTTTTACCCAAGGTAAGTATGGCGATCGATGTGGACCCCTTGACGATAGAATAATCAGGGATGGATAATGCGCTCGCAACGCGCTCGCTACGCGAGATCGCTATTGTTCACGGGTGCAACCAGTTATCTAAATCCGTCAAAGTGTTAAAGTCTAATAAGGCGAGTCCTAAGTCTTCTAATTGCTCCACAGGAAGGTTACGGATGGTTTCCTCAAGATTTTGCGGTATTTCACCGAAACGTCGCTGAAGAAGTCTAATAACAAGATTGGCCTCTTGAATTCTACCCTGTTCAAGACCCTGCTGTACACCTTGTTGAATACCTTGCTGAACCGCTCGTTCCCTATCCTGTTGGTAAAGTGGAGCTAAACGCATAATAAACTCCCTATCCTCCTGTGTTTTTTTCGATAACGCTTCTAAATTTCTACTCAAATTATACAATAAGTTTAAGGAAGCCGATTTTAGGGGATTATTCGGTGATAATCTGGTTAATTCATCGATAGCTCTCTCTCTTGTTCCTCCTCTACCCAATAATCTTAACCATAATGTCTCTGGGATTGCGGGTAACTGATGAATGACGACAATCGCTGTACCGAAACCCTCCGGGAGAAAATAAACCCCTTCTCCCCAATTGGGTTGTAATTGAGCCGTAAACAGAGATAAAATGCGCTCACTAGCTGTGGGAGTGAGAATCCATAACCTAGGTATCTCCCCCTCTGATATTCTCTGTTTATTTCTCTTTGCTTCTCTCTGGAAGATTTCACGGATAGCAAAGCGCTTGGACAGACAATCATTGATACCATCAAGGGTAATCCCATTGCGATAGGGTTCCAATAAACAGGGATTTTGGCATAATTTGCCTAATAGTCCTAACTGAGAGGGAATTTCAGAGATATTAGGATTAAAATACACATCAATTTCTTTAATTTCTGAGGTGACTTCTTTGCTGACAACTACTGTACCGTAGGGAGAAAGAAGGGTTTCTAAGAAGTCTTTGCTAAATTTATCCCAAATAAAGCGAGTCATTTCAGTTATCAGTTACCAGTTATCAGTTATCAGTGACTACCACCTAAGCTCGGTAGCTTGAAAAAGGTTAATTGCCTCAGTTGCTGATTTTAGCCTCCAGATTAATCATCGAGAATTGAGCAAGCGATCGCATTTATGATCTGATTCTAATTTATTGAGGGTCAGTAAGAATAGTGATAATTGACATTTCTCAAGATTTTATCTCCGACTACTGATAATTAACATTAACATCGACAAAAAAACTTTCTAAAATCTGCTTAGATAAAGATAAATATTGACATTTGCTGTTAAATTAGTCAGCTTATCGCCTCTGCTAAAGATGCCTTCTGGCAATCAAACCCCAGAAAACCAATCGCGTGAACTGATTGAAGAAAAATTGCGTCAAGCGGGATAGTCTATCAACCTCAATGGCAGTTTAAAACTCCTTTCTAGCAAGAATTTACTAATATTAAGCCAGCACTATTTAACGGATATATCTTTTAATTACCTGATACTTTTTAAGAGATTAACTATCTCATCGGGGAATCTTTGCTGTAATTCTTCATCGGATAATCGCGACAACAGAATCATAAAATTTTGCCTTACTTTTTGGGTATCGGGATGATTTTCTCCTAATCTTTCTTGATAAATAGCAATAGCTCTCACATACAACGGTTCCGCTTCTGCGTATCTGCCTTGGTATTTGTATAATTCTGCTAAATTATTGAGACTGGTAGCAACATCGGGATGGTTTTCTCCTAATCGCTGTTCCCGCAGAGAAAGGGAGCGCTTATACAACGGTTACGCTTCTATGTATCTGCTTTGAAATTGGTACAATCCTGCTAAATTATTGAGACTGGTAGCAAAATCGGGATGGTTTTCTTCTAATAGCTGTTCTTTCATAGAAAGGGAGCGCTTATACAACGGTTCCGCTTCTGCGTATCTGCCTTGGTATTTGTATGATTCTGCTAAATTATTGAGACTGGTAGCAAAATCGAGATTGTTTTCTCCTAATAGCTGTTCTATCAGAGAAAGGCATCTCTTACACAAGGGTTCCGCTTCTATGTATCTGCCTTGGTATTCGTATAGCACTACTAAATTATTGAGACTTTGTGCAACATCGGGATGGTTTTCTCCTAATAGTTGTTCCCTTAGAGAAAGGGAGTGCTTATACAACGATTCTGCTTCTGTGTATCTGCCTTGGCATTGATATAATAGTGCTAAATTATTGACACTGGTAGCAACAATGGGATGGTTTTCTCCTAATCGCTGTTTTATCAGAGAAACGGAGCGCTTATATAAGGGTTCCGCTTCTGCGTATCTGCCTTGGCAGCGGTATAATCCTGCTAAATTATTGAGACTGACAGCAACAATTGGATGGTTTTCTCCTAAGCGAGATTGGATTTCTTCACAACATTTTGTGAAGGGAACTGCTGCTAAATCATATTCTCCCTGTCCCTTATAAAACAAAGCTACCCCAAGAAACACCTGAATTAAATTATCTTCCGGGTTGGGAATATCATCTAACATGGTTTGACTGACAAGTTGCAGATGGGGAATTGCGGGAGTTACTGCTGCAATAATCTCCCTTGTGGGGGTTTGCGGGATATTTTCGGCAATGGTTAACAAAGTTTCCACAAAAGCGCATCGATAAAGAGAATTTTTCTCAGGAATTGCCTGTAATTGCTGTTGAAAAAATTCTCTCACGAGGGGATGAATCCGATAAAAAGAATAGTCCTCATCCACGGGTTGCATCAGATGAGAATTATCCAATTGTCCCCGCGCTTCTTCTAGTTCGCTTTCGGTAATTTCCGTGGATTTTGCCGTATCTTCTAGCAACGTCCAAGCAATAGCCACTGGTGCGAATAAACTCAACAGCATTGCCACTTTTTGAACAGCAGAACTTAAATCATCCCAACTGATTTTAATTGCGGCTGCTACCCCTAAATGTCCATAATCTCTGTGGTTTCTTTCCTTAGTTAAAGCAGTATGAGCTAAATTTAATTTATCGCGTAAATGGCTAAACTTTAAATGACGATTTTTCGCTAAATATTCCCCCACTAACTCCACTGCTAAGGTTAAGCGTCCTAAAATTTCGTGACAAATATGTTCTACTAAAGCTTTTTCTTGCTCAACTTTAGCAGTACCAACAATTTTGGTTAATAACTCTACACATTTATCTAAGGGTAAAACATCTAAAGCTATAGACTCAAATTCCGTACTAAGACACCTTTCTCTAGTGGTGACTAATATCTTAATCCTAGAATCTTTTGGTAACATTCGATCGGGAATTCGGTCGATATTGGGGACATCATCGAGAATTAATAATAATTTTCCCTGCTGAGGTAGCCAATTTTGCCAATACCAGTACACTTGTTTTGCTAAAGATTCTTTTTTCAATATTTCTGGTAAAGATAGATAGGGACCAGCTAATTTAACTATTTCTTCTGCTAAACCCGATAGTCGCAAGGATAACCAATATTGTGCCGCGTATTCCTGTTGGTATCGTTTCGCATATTCCAAAGCTAAAGCGGTTTTTCCTATTCCCCCTAACCCTTCCACTGCACAAACAATCACCCCTTGTTCTGTTTGCAATTGCTGATGAATTAAGGTTAACTCATCTTCCCTACCGACAAAATTAACCGTACTTTTGCCCACATTACTAGGGACAGCTTGACGTTCTTTTGGTTCGGGAATATTCAGATTAAAAGTATTATTTTGATTGTTATCAGTTCCATCTTGCTCAATATTAATTTTCATTTTTAATTCTCTCTAAAAATAATTATCTTTGCTCAAAATAAATCTAATATAAAATTAATATTAATGAGGTCTTTAAGGAAAATAACGATACATTTCCTTTCGGTGTAGAAGACGAACCAAGGCGACAGTATATTGCTCTAAATATAAACCAAGACGATAATCCCCAATCCGAATGCGATAAAATCCTCGATACCCTTGAATCGCTTTGACATTACGCAACTCGGTTAAACTTTTGGCTGATTCTATCTCCTCAATAATTGCCTGAATTTGTCGCTTAATTTTACGATCTTTGAGATTGCGTATATCGATCTCAAAGCTTTTACGAAATTCAATATTCATCTCTTATTCTTTTAACAAAGTCAAAATTTGATCACGACTGACATTGTTACTATCTTTTCCCTCTTGAATTGCCCTAGCCATAGCCGTATCTTCCAGCACTTCATAAATTAACTCTTTTAGTAAATCCTTTTCTTGTATTAATAACTCATAGAGTAACTCTTTTAATATTGGTTTTAACGCTTCCGCTTGCAATTCTGACATAAATTACCTCTTGTCTTTGATAATAACTATTTTCAATGATAACATTTACTAGGCTTACCTTTCACAGATTAAAGATGTTGTTCTGTGTATTACCGATTCCCGATTGACTAATATTAATTGTCCGCTCGATACCGGCCAAGCTTTTAGAAGGAATACTTACTTTTTTAGACGATTTTTCACCCCTGCAATCGCACGATTAAATATTGGAAAATAACGCTTAAAAGTTGACTCAGTATCTAATTCCGCCTCGTAGGTCAGGGAAACAAAAGGGGGTATAGTAGATATGGCCGCTTTTAATTTGGCTGCTGCCGATCGCTCTGGTTGATTGAGTTTAGCCAGAATTTGATTTAATAATTCTAAGATTTGTGCAGAAGCAAGTTCTGGGGGTGGTTCTTTGGTAATTGCCGTCAATTCTGTGACAATTTCTGCTACCATTACCTCGGCATCAGGAAAGGACGCTTCTTGACTGTCGCTGGCGACTAAATCCCATTTTTCTCGTTCCAATTTTTTAATTTCTATGCGCTTATCGTTTATGCGTTGCTGCAAAAGAACTTTATCTTCTGGACGCGCACCTGTCCACGCATCGCGGATTCCCGCTAATTGTTGTTTTAAGCGTTGAATATTGTCTTCGAGGTTTTGTAATTCGTCAGTAGCCATGGGAAAATAAGCTTAAATTAGCCAATTAATTCAATTATGATCTATCCATCTAGAAATGTCATTCCTTTAGCTGTCCCTCACTCCCCAACACCCAACACCCAACCCCAAGGATCACAGAAAAAGCCTAGCTCAATCTGGAAATTTTGATTATGATCATTAGTAATTGACCTTTATTTGTGATATAGATTCAAAGGAGAGACACGGTGTCCACAGAAGTCATCGAAAAGCGTTCCACAGCGACAATCCGTAAACCAGCACCGCGTTATCGCGTTTTACTCCACAATGACGACTTTAACTCGATGGAGTATGTGGTTCAGAGTTTAATGCAAACGATCGCCGGTATGACGCAACCCCAAGCAGTCGATATCATGATGGAAGCGCACACGAATGGTACAGCCTTGGTGATTACCTGCATCCAAGAACACGCGGAATTTTACTGTGAAACCTTGAAAAATAAAGGTTTAACCAGCAGCATCGAACCCGATGAATAAAAGATTACGGGTAATTGCCACTTACCCAGTCCCCCTGCGACTGGGAATTTTTATTTTGCTCTTACTTTTTCTCTGGTTGCCGATCGCACTTCCCCTCTATCACTTTTTTGCCACTAATGCTAATCTGGTCTCAATTTTGACCCTTTCTGTTCTCTATCTGGAATTTTTGGGGTTATCTCATTGGTGGGGACGGACAATTTATGGTGATGAGGGATTAGCTGATTATGGGTTGATTTGGCGAAGAAAAACGCCGATAGAGTTAATTAACGGCTTGGCGATCGGTTTATTTTTCACTTTCTCGCTTTTTCTGTCCCAAGCGTTCCTAGGTTGGTTAAATTTCTTACCCACAAATCCCCAGATCGGCAAAATCATCCTGGAGGGGTTTTTAGTCGCTTTAGCGGTGGGTTTTGCCGAAGAATTACTATTTCGGGGCTGGTTACTGGGAGAATTAGAAAAGGATTACAGTCCCGCTATCGCTCTAGTGATTAGTGCCTTAATTTTCGCTCTTGCTCACTTTATTAAACCTTTAGCCGAAATTATCCGCACTTTTCCCCAATTTCCTGCCTTAGTCTTGCTAGGATTGATTCTCGGTTGGGCAAAACGCGCTTGTGGTGGTAGTTTGGGTAAAAGTATCGGTCTGCACGCGGGTTTAATCTGGGCATACTATATATTAAAGGTGGGTCAGTTAATTAAATACACTGGTACTGTTCCCGATTGGTTAACTGGAATCGATAAAAATCCTTTAGCGGGAGTGATGGGTTTACTTTTCCTGACAATTCTCGCTATCTGGATCAGAAAAAAAGCAGTTTTGAGTGAACGATAGGGGATTAAATCAATTACTATAAAGGGGAAATTGCCCATAAGAGTTATAACCGATGAATCAACTATTATCTTTTCTAGAATATCGCCCGCGTTTGCGTAATATCCTATCTTTTTGTTTCTCTCTTATCGTCATGCTGTTGATCGGTGTAGGCAAAGTCACAGCACAAGATTTAAATAATTCTACTGTGGATTTAGTTGCTAATCTCTGGATGTTAATAGCTGGCTCTTTAGTATTCTTTATGAATGCGGGTTTTGCCCTGCTGGAAACGGGTTTTTGTCGTACTAATAACGCCACTAATGTCTTAGCTAAAAACCTAATTGTCTTCTGTATTTCTGCCTTAGCTTATTGGATGTTTGGTTTCGGTTTAATGTTTGGTAATACATCCGCACTAAGGAATAGTTTCTCTGGTGGTACAGGATTTTTCTTGGAAATTTTAACCCCTAATAATGAATACAGTCAATTCCAAGAGGTGTGGAAAGGTCTTTCAATTGCCACTTTATTTTTCTTTCAATTAACTTTTGCGGGAACTGCGGCGACCATTGTATCGGGAGCAGTGGCAGAAAGGGTTAAATTTTGGGCATTTTTGCTATTTAGTTTCTTTTTAGTCGCTTTTTCTTATTCTCTTACAGGACATTGGATTTGGTCATCGGAAGGATGGTTATATAACTTATTTAAGTTTCGAGATTTTGCTGGTTCAACGGTGGTGCATTCGGTGGGAGGAATGGCGGGATTAGTGGGTGCTTGGTTACTAAAACCGAGAGATGGACGCTTTGGTTATAATCGCAAAACCGATAGTTATGAAGAAAAAGAAAGGGGAAATTTTGCCCCCCATCAGTTAGGATTTGCAACTCTTGGTTGTTTCATTCTTTGGTTAGGATGGTTTGGTTTTAATGGTGGTTCGGCGGTAAATTTGAATGATGTCCCCATGGCAATTACCACCACGATGATTGCCGCTGCCGCTGGGGGATTTTTGGCATTAATTTTTAATCCTTTAATTGGCCGCAAAGCCAATTTATCCACCATTATTAATGGCATTTTAGGAGGGTTAGTGGGGATCACGGCATCATCAGGTTATGTTAATATCAAATCAGCTATTATCATCGGTGGCATTAGTGGCATTATTATCTTATTAGGAGAAGAATTATTAATTAAAACTAAAGTAATTGATGATCCAGTGGGAGCAATTCCAGTACATCTTTTTTGTGGTTTTTGGGGAACAATAGCGGTGGGGTTATTTAGTAATAAAAATTCGGGAGAATTCTCCCTTGGATTAACACAGGATAGTCCTATATCTCAAGTCGCTTTTCAATTTTTTGGATGGATTGTAGTCATGGCATTTACTTTTATTTTTAGTTTAATTCTCTGGCTAATTATTGGCAATCTCCTCTATTATATGCAAATAATTGTTTTACGTCAAAAAAACCCACAG
>NZ_JADBUP010000118.1:0-30437 GCF_020245605.1 Microcystis sp. M061S2
AAGTCGTCGACATGACAGAAAAGAGCTTCTAGACTAGACATAGATGGGTTGGGGGTGCTGAGTTTATATATTTTTCAGCTTACTAGCCCCCGCCTTTTCTTTCCTCCCTTATCCCGAACTGACGTTAGTATAATGCCCAATTTTAGTAATTTTCCCTTTTAAAATAACAACTTAGTAGAAGTTATACAAAAAGTTGACAACTCCAAAAAATAGGGTGGATTACCTTCAAGATAACCACCCGAAAACTACCATTAATTATCTGTAATCAACCGGTATTTCTCATCCCTGCGGCAATACCATTAATCGTCATTAAAGCACCCCTTAATAACTCCTCTTTAGAATAGCGGAAATGAATCACACCAGATTGAGCTTGACTATTGTATTGACGTAAACGCTTGAGGAGAGACACCTGTAGGAAACCGAGGGGAACGATCGAACCATTGCGTAACTGCACCGAGCGCTGTAAATTCGGATCATTATCCAATAAATGTTTCTCACCAGTGATCTGGAGAACAATCTCGCTAGTGCGATTATATTCCTCTTTGATCCTTTCAAACAGACGTTCAAAACGTTCTCGATCTTCCTGTTTAGAAAGTTCACTGACGTAGTGATAGGCCATCTGTATATCCACCTTCGATAGAGTCATTTCTGCCTTAGAAATCACCATCTGGAAGAAAGGCCACTTGTGATAAAAATGGCGTAACAATTCCAAATTTCTGCTAGGAGAATCATCGAGAAACATCTGTAAAGCTGTCCCTAAACCATACCAAGCCGGTAAAAGAAAACGGGTTTGCGTCCAACTAAACACCCAGGGAATTGCCCGCAGGGTACTTAAATCCTGTTGACCACTTTTCCGGCGGGCCGGTCGGGAACTAATCTGTAAAAGACTAATTTCAGGAATGGGAGTTACGGACAGAAAGAAGTCTAAAAAGTCCGGTTCTTCATAAATCAAACTGCGATAGGTTTGCCGTGAACAGGTGGCCAACTCCTCCATGATGCGATTCCAAGGTTCGAGATCATCAAAACCACTGCCCAGTAAACTTGCCTGTATGACTGCCGTTACGGCCGTTTCGAGGTTATACAAGGCCAATTCTGGTAAAGAGTATTTCGAGGCTAAAACCTCGCCCTGTTCGGTGATTTTAATGCGACCGTTAATAGTTCCCCGGGGTTGGGCGAGGATAGCGGCGTAGGCTGGGCCACCACCACGACCGACGGAACCGCCCCGGCCATGAAAAAGACGTAGATCCACGCCGTATTGTTTAGCGGTTTTTTGTAAAGCCTTCTGGGCCTTATGAATTTCCCAATTACTGCTTAAAAAGCCAGAATCCTTATTACTATCGGAGTAACCGACCATAATCTCCTGTAAATTACCCGGTTCGAGGATCGCCGGTTCCGGGGTCACGTCCTCCCCGTTTAAAGCCGCTAAATGGTCGTAACCGCCAGCTAGGGCTGCCCGGTAGAGGGGCAATTCAAACAAAGTCTGCATGATGCCGGGGGCGTGTTTGAGGTCATCGACGGTTTCAAAGAGGGGAACGATGCGGAGGGAACTGCGGCTAGTGGCGGGGTCGTATAAACCGGCTTCTTGGGCTAATAACAGCACTTCTAGCACATCGCTGGCCTCGTTGGTCATGCTGATAATGTAGGTTTGGCAGATTTCCAAACCGAATTCCCCTTGCAGACTTCTTAAAACTCGCAGGGTTTCAATGGTTTCGCAGGTTCTTTCCGAGAAGGGCATTTCCCGGGGAATTAAGGGCCGACGGGTTTTTAATTCCTCCACTAACCAGGCGATTTTTTCTGATTCGGTTAATTTGCCGTAGGGTTTCGGTAAAACTCCCAGATATGCGGCGATTTCTTCGATACATTCGGCGTGACGGGTAGATTCTTGCCGAAAATCTAACTGAGTTAGGACAAAGCCAAAAATCTCTACTTGGGCGATCAGTTGATCCAGTTCTTGACAGGAAAGACCGGTTTGAAGGAGACTGCGCTGTAATAGCTTTAATTCGGCTAAAAACTCGGAACCGGAGCGATAGATGTTGGTTTCGTTGAGTTTAGTTAATAATTGTCGTTCTTCTGGGTCATTAAGGCGATTATTGCGATCACGCGTATTTTCCAGACGTTTTTGAATAAAGGCCAATTTGAGGCGATAGGGTTCCTGACGGTAGCGGATTGCTAACTGGCTATAGATTTCGGGCATTTGCTGTTTATCTCTGTCCAGGGAGTCCAGCAACTCCGGCAAGACGTGACACCAGTGCAGGGAGGCGCTTAAAATACTGGTCAGGTCGCGAATAGCATCGAGATATTTTTTAATAACGAGATTGCGCTGATAACAGCAGGTTTTCCAGGTGACTTCGGGGGTAACGGAGGGATTGCCATCCCGATCTCCCCCGACCCAAGAACCAAAGCGACAGAAGTTATTTTTCGGCGCTCGTAAACGGGGAAAGGAGGATTCTAGGCTTTGCTGCAGACGTAGGGTTAACTGGGGTAGGGAATCGAAGAGAACTTCATCGAAGTAGTGCAGAGCATAATCCACTTCATCGACGACGGTAGGTTTAAATTGATGTAGTTCATCTGTTCGCCACCAGAAACGTATTTCTTCTTTTAACTGTTTGGTGACTGTTTGTGCTTCTCTGGAGTTAGTTAACCCCATACTGCGAAAGATTTCTTCTGCTTGGTCGAGTTTTTCGAGAATGCCCGAGATGCGGCGCTGTTTAATGCGAATGGTGTGACGGACAATTTCCGTGGGGTGGGCCGTGAAAACCAGACGAATATCTAACTGATCGAGAAGACGCTGAATTTCTTGGGGGGGGACGTTAACCTGTTTGAGATAGGGAAATAACCAGTGAAATAGTCCCGATTTTGGGCTGGAGTGATCGGACTCGTTCAGGGTTTTTTCTAGCCAATCGGCCCCGACAATGGTGGCTAAAAGGCTTTTCTGCGGTGGATCTGTCTTGGGACTTTCGTTTTCTTCCCCGATCACCGTCCGTCGCAGTAGTTGCTGATCCCTTTGTTCGTAGTGTTGTTCGATTATATTTATTAACTGGAAATAGAGGGCAAAAGCGCGGGTAACTTTGATCGCTTCCCCTAGTTCCAAGTCTTCGATCATTTTGGCGATCGTTGCTTCTGGACTATCATCGGTCACTTGTCCTTCCTCAGAACAGAGATGGCGCAGTAATTCCAGTAAATCGACTAATTCTTGACCACATTCGGAGACCAAGACTTCTTTCCATAAATCTTCGATTAATTTCAGTCTTTGCTGCAGAAACAGGTTGGAAGTGCTGAAAATATCCTGTTCGGTTTCGGTCGAGGGGACAAGGACGCTCATAATTTCAGTAATCAGTAAACAGTAATCAGTAATCAGTAAACAGTAAACAGTAAACAGTAATCAGTAATCAGTAATCAGTAATCAGTAAAAAGAAAGCTCAGAACTTGCCCCTTAATACTATTCACTGAAAACTCGAATCTGATCATTGATAACTGATAACTGATCACTGATCACTGATCGATCCGGATTAGTTCTTAGGGTTTGTCAAAAATGAGATTATATCCCAAAGAATCACATTTTTCCCGATTTTTAACAAAAATTTCACTATTTTTGCCTCTTTTCAGGGGGCAAAAGGACTTTTTTCTTGGATTATTGGTCACTGTTGACCGGTAACTGATCGGGAATATTGAGCAGCGGCAAGCGATCGCCGCGAAAGATTTCCTCGCTGTCTTTCCCGACTTCTATCAACCAATTATTAATAGAACGTAGTCCCAAGTAGGATAAAAGAAAGGGACTAACCGCTAGACTAAGCCAAAGCTCGATCGGTTGAGTTTTCATGGCAATTTCTCGGTTAAAGGACGGCGTTTGATCCGACGAATCGGAAAATTAGCAATCAGGGCTGTAGTTCGTTGATCACTTTCTAAGAGTAACTCGGTTTCCTCGGTATCGATATCAAGATAACGACTGACCACTTCTAAGATTTCTTGACGCATCATATTGAGAATTTCGGGACTAAGATCGGCCCGATCATGGGCCAGAATAAGTTTTAAGCGTTTTTTAGCTTGGTCGCCACTTTTGCCCGAACCGCGCCATGCTAGAAGTTTATCGATCAGGTCATTCATAGTAGGTTAAGGGGTTGAGATGAGAGAGTTTAAGGCCCAAACAAGCGACGACGCAGACGAGCAAGAAAACCTTCTTGACCGGCCATTAAATCTAGAAACGGCACATCGCGACCCTGTAAACGCTGGGCAATGTTTCTAAAGGCCATGGCGGGGAGAGAGGTCTTCTCCTCTAATACTAATGGTTCCCCTTTATTAGTGGAAATAATAATTCTTTGATCGTCGGGAATAATCCCCAACAGGGGAATTACCAAGAGGTCGAGAATGTCCTCGACGCTGATCATCTGGTTAAGTTGGATCATTTCTGGCCGCAGCCGGTTGACGATCAGACGGATACTCTTAATATCTTCGCTTTCTAGTAATCCCACCACGCGATCGGCATCTCTCACTGCCGACATTTCTGGGGTAGTAACGATGATCGCTTCCTGGGCAGCGGCGATCGCATTGCGAAAACCCATTTCAATTCCTGCCGGGCAATCAATCAATACATAGTCATAACTTTTTGACAATTGGGCGACTAAATCCTTCATTTGCTCGGCAGTAATTGCCTCTTTGGTGCGATTTTGTGCCGCTGGTAATAAGACCAGATTTTCCTGTCTTTTATCCTTAACTAAAGCTTTATCAAGGCTACAATCTCCCGCCACCACATCGATGGCAGTATAAACGATACGCTGTTCTAATCCTAACAATAAATCGAGATTTCTCAGTCCGAAATCAGCATCGACAAGGGCGACTCGACAGCCTAATTGAGATAAAGCTGAACCTAAGTTCGCCGTTACTGTCGTTTTACCAACTCCTCCCTTTCCCGATGTCACCACAATTACACGAGCCATAATTTATATCAGTTATCAGTTATCAGTTATCAGTTACCGGTTATCAGTTATCAGCTATCAGTTATCAGTTTTATAGAGTTTTTCATTTCAACGCAGTTAATCCCTATTTTTACTGGTCACTGAATCACTATTTACTGATCACTGTTTACTGGTCACTGATCACTTTTTTTCTACCCATCCCACTTTATCTTTAAAGGTGTAGGTTCTGGAAAAATTATAAGCCCCAATGATGCGGATTCCTCCTTCGCTGATACAGGCAATTTCTGGTTCCATGCGATCGCTATTCAAAGCCGGGGTGCGTGCCACTAATTCCGCGATCCGCAGTTGAGTTAAGTCGATTCGCAGGGCCATAATTACCGCTGCTCGATCGCCGCGGAATCCAGCATGGGCCACACCGCGTAAACTCCCCCAAACTAATATATCGCCATCAGCGACGATCGAGCCGCCGGGGTTGACATCGCCCATGACTATAACTGTACCCGGGTGACGGATTTCTACACCCGATCGCAGGGTGGTTTTTAAGTACAAAGGTTCGGCGAGGAGGGATGGCAGCGGTTGCTCGTCCCCGAAAACCGTCGGATTCGATCGCATTTGTTCGACGTTGTAACCCATAGTTGCCGCTGCCACTGCGGTTTGTCTTCTTTGGGTTTGGATGGTATGTAGGGGTAATTCGGCACTGTCTAAAATTGTGGCGATCGCTTGTAGTTGGCGCGTATCCATCAGGCGATCGTTGGACCTTAGGTGTACTGGTGTTCTAGCGGGGCAGTTTTGGCCGCTATTACGGAGATAATATTTTAATCCTGTCAAGATATCTGTCCAATCCTGACTTGTCTCCCCGGCGCTGGTTTTGGGCAAAATTAGCACCAATTTCTCACCCTCGCTTTTTAAGTGGATTTGGGCGTATCTCTCTATTACCGAGGCTGATGGCTCAATTTTTTCGGTTTCTGAGTCGATTTCTTGATTTATTTCGGTTTTAGTTTCATCCATAGCCATAATTTTTTACTTAAACAAGACAAAGCGCAAAATAGCGATCAGCAAACCGACGGAAGCGGTAATTAGTGAACCTCCTAAAATGGTTATCAATGCCCAAATTTGATTTTTTTGACTGCCCTCGACTATTTTGAGGCGATTATCCATCCCTTCGACTCTTTCGGTTAATTTTGCCTGTCCTATCTCTAGGGATTTAACATCTTGCTTGATTTCCTTAATATCAGCTTTAATTTCGCCAATATCAGCCTTAATTTCGACGATACTATTCTCGATCGCCGTGAAACGAGTCTCGATCGCTTTTTGTCCGTTGATAATTAAGTCTTCTAGCCTTTGCAAGTCCGTATCGGCAACAGTTTTCATAAAAATTAACCAGCTATCAGTATAGATGTTTCTTTAATTATGAACCTTGAGCAGCCGGCAGCAGTGGGAATTAGGAATTATGAATTAGGAATTGCGGCTGATGTGAGATAGAGAGGTTTGTAAAATCAAAGGGAGAGGTCACGATAAAGGTAATCACTCCAAAGCATGAGGCCCCCCATGAATAGGATAGATGCTCCCACCCTCTTGACTATTATTTATGTCCTGGTGGATGACTGGTATCAAGAACAGGGATATCGCTTGACTTCCATGCTGCCTGGACCTGAGCCTAGTTTCAGAGATAGTGAAATGTTGACCTTTTGGTTTATTCCCTCGTCCCTGCTCATACTGACGAACGCTCCCGCAGCAGAATCCGTATTGCAGTTCATTCAAGGCAACAATATCCTAGCCGACAAGGGGTTTATTGGTACTGATTGGCAGACTGAGATATCAAGAACCACAGGTAATCGAGTCTCTACAGCTAAGAGAGTCAATCAACATCAACAAACTTCTCCCGTCTTTGAGCGACTTCTTCAACATTTTCGAGAACGGATTGAGGGGGTTTTCAATGAGGTGCAGAATACAGGACGCAACTTGGAGCGATTGCTCAGAAAGAAAGTTGAGGGACTTTCTGTCCATGTTGCCGCTAAAATGGCAAGTCATACCCTGCGGATACTGTTGCGTCAGCGTTTTGGTATTGATGTTCTCACCTTTGAGCAGACTCCTGTTCAACCCTTTGGGCAACTCACATAAGGCGTGATTTTAAAAATTAACTTAATCATAAAGAAAAATTTAACTTTCTCTTTTATGGTAAATTGCAAAACACGATCGAGCGGAAAAATTAAGGGGAAAATTTTGATACTACTTATACTAAAAGCCATCCTGATCACCCTAGCGCTCTTGCTACTCGGTGATTTAATTTCTACGTTTCTCTACCATGTTCCAGAACACGTTTTCGGCAAGTTTCACGCTGCGGTACACCACGGCAAAAATCGGAACTTTTTTCATTACGCGTTGTTAAATCGAAATCCGCTAGTTTTACTCGATGGCTTTCTCGGCGCGCTCCCCTATAGTATATATGTATGGGGTAAGTTCAGTTAAAACGCGGTTGAGAAGCTGGGCAACCTTGTATGTTATTAAATTATGTAATAACATGATATGTAGTAAACCTTGCCTAAAATCATGAGTAACAAACAATACAATCTAACCTGGGCTAGAATAGGCAATGCTTCAGGTTTCCGTCTGAGTGCCAGTTTTTTTAAGGATAATCCCCAATTCAAAGAAGCTAAAGGTGCTGTTGAAGTTATCAGCCCTGATACCTTATTAGTCCGCTTACAGCCTCAATCTGTAGAACAGGAGGAAGATGAACTGATGCTGAGTTTATTCTTAGATTTTCTGACCAAGCAAGCCCTATTAAATCCTGATGCTGAGTTAGAAGCTTATACGGAAGCGATGGCAGCGGTCGATGAAGAGTTGATGACAGGAGTAGAACTTGATAGTTAACGGTTGGCGAATCTACTTTATTAAAAGACTTTTTGGGCAACAACGCCGCGATTTACAAGTTGAGGTTCGTAAACTAAAAAACACCTTGCCAACAGAAGCATACCGTACTCATTCTACAGTCAAACTCTACAGGGCGATTATGGTCGCCATTAAAGAAAAAATCCCTCTCGACCCTTTTGCTTCCCATTTTGCTCTGACTGGGGCGCTCAAGCATTACGGAAGAGTCAAAAAGATGGGACTACCTGACCGTTATCGCTTATTCTTTCGGGCTATACAAACCAAGGAGTATAAAGCAATTTTTGTTTTATGGCTAGGCTGTCCTCGCAAACAAGGGGATAAAAATGATTGTTATAAAGCCTTCACAAAAATGGTTGAGCGAGGTGATTTTCCCAATTCTCTTGACGCTTTAATCCTTGATAGCCAAGAAGATTAGCTAGTGATAAGGTGGTTGAAAAAGCGATCGTAACCCACAGATACACTTTCAACTGCGCCTCCACAAAAAGATTGCGATCTAACGTTAGCATAAGATCGATGATCGCACTAAGATGATATGATAGTAGTGCATTTTCCTAATTATTGATGATTAAGAGTTTTGCATCTAAGGAGACAGAGCAGTTATTCAAACGTAAATTTTTACGAAAATTACCTCAAGATATTCAACGAAATGCTCGGAGAAAGCTAGAAGTTTTAGACGCGGCCGAAACTTTACAGGATTTATACATTCCTCCATCTAATCGGTTGGAAAAACTCTCAGGAGATAGAAAAAATCAGCATAGTATCCGAATTAACGATCAGTGGCGGATCTGTTTTATTTGGAAAAATGGCAACGCCTACAATGTAGAAATAGTCGATTATCATTAATTGTTACTCAATAATCATGACTGAGAAAAAATTATTAGCCCCCATTCATCCTGGTGAGATTCTGTTAGAAGAATTTCTCAAACCGATGGAAATTAGCCAAGAACGTTTGGCAGAAGATCTTAATGTACCAATAGAGCAAATCAAGGAAATTATCGAGGAAAAGCGAGGAATTACTGCCGATATTGCCTTAAGGCTTTCTCGTTATTTTGGTATGTCTGAAAGGTTCTGGATGAATCTTCAAACAAGGTATGATATTGAAGTAGAAAAAGATAGGCTCAGAGAACGTTTAGAGAAGGAAGTAAAAGTCTATGCTGCTTCACAAGCACTGTAGCATAACCGAAAAAATAGGGGAAGAATAATAATTTTAACCCCCCGTAGTGGATTGTTTCAGCTAATTTGGTGTATTAGAAAAATGCTATAAATTCTATAATCTAAGACTTTAAGCCGAAATCTATTGCCCTATTTTAGTTGAAACAGTCCAGTAGGGTGGATTAGCGCAGCGTAATCCACCATTACATCAATTATTGAATAACCATAGATTAGGTGCGTTACACTTCGTTAACGCACCCTACAAGAGCGGCGATCGCACTAACCGGACAGCGATAACCTTTGCAACTCAACAGGTAGTCTATGCTCCGTTCCGGTTCAGCGCAATGTTAGACCAGCACCCACCCGCCGCTCAAGGGGTAGTTGCCGATTTGCCGAACCCATTGCCCCCCATCAGGACTTCGGAGGTAGCTTGGGCAGTTCGATCCACAGTTCCAGCACACCGGGCTGTGGCTTCACGCCGGAGAAATTCGTAAAGTCCGCCGTCTGCACCGTCAGATTTTTATAGCCTAGCTGTTTCAGGGCATTCGTTGTATCTTTCGCCAGTTTGCCCGCCGCGGACGCATCCTTATTATCGTTATTGTTGAAGAAACGAACCTCGTGTAGCCCCGCGGCACCGCCATCGCGATCCTCGGGAGGCACATTGTATTTGGCGGCTTGGAGAGCGGTACGCAGGGCCTTCGCCTGCTCGCGGGGCGCACCGGCGAACTGAATGAACACCGTGGGCATCTTCTGCGCCTCGGCGCTCTGGCGCACTTGTTCATCCGTCCGTCGCACAAGATTCGCAACATCGGTCTGCACCTTAGTCACCGTCGAACCGTCCTTGGCCGTCAGCGTGCTAGTGCCGGGTAGCTTCTCGACGATCTGGCTCAGTCGATCGACCTGCTTGCCGAGGGCGGCAACCCTTGTCATGTTTTCATCGAGCAACGTTGTGATAGGTTTCTCGCCAACCGTCACGATCAGAGCCTTGGTTCGATCGTCGAGAGCTTTCTGCCGAGTCTCCAATGTGTTGATAGTATCGATAGTCGGGCCCACCTCGGCGAGCTTCTTCTTGGCTGAAGCGATAAACTCGGCATTCTGTTTGGCTAACTCCTCCGCGATACCGAGCGTTACATTGATACGCTCGCTCTTCTCCTCTGCCTGACCGGTGATCTCCTTGATTCTTGCGTCTACCATAGAGGTGATGATCTGGTTCCAGCCTAGGCCGGCGGTGACCAAGGCAAAGGCAAATGCCACACCGGCAAGGCCGTAGCGCCACATCAGGGTTGCCTCGACGCGCTGGATGACCTTCTCCTCGATGCGTCGCTCGATCAGCTCCAGTATCCGCTCATCGATCTTTTCGAGTTCGGGATTCTGTCCTTTGTCAGCCATCTCGCCTTCCCTCCGAGCTTTGTTCTACTAATTTTCCTTTTAAAAATGCTAACTATTAATTATACCGCTCTCTGCGGTCTAGCACCCTCATCTATCCTACTATCCCACCTCCATCGGTCTAACACCCCCTTAATCATACCTAATACCGCACCGTGCGGTTTAATCACCTCAATTAGGGAATAATAACCGCAGAGGGTGGTCTAGTATTCCCTTCAAGTGGATTTTACCGCATTTGCTGATGACAGAAGAAGCACAATCCCCTCGACTGTTAGAACAAGTCCGAGAAGTCATGCGTCTCAAGCACCTCAGCTTGAAGACGGAAAAATTACATTCGAGATTTGGCTCTTCGGTTTGTGTTATGCAATGAATGGAGGTTATAAGAGATGGAACCCTTATATAGAAAGACATTTGGCGATTTTTATCAATTGTTTTTGATCTAGAGCGAACTAATCAATTAAATCTCTTGCCAGATAAGGATTTAGTCGATTTATGCCCCCCTATCGAACCATACCAAGTAACGAAGAACCTGAAAACTCACATCTGCTCACTGCTCACTGCTCACTGATAACTGATAACTGATAACTGATAACTGACCACTGATTGCCTCCTATTGACACAAACGTTGATAAACTGTGGCTAAAGCTTGGACATCACCAACGTTACCCGGGAAAAGAACCACAGGTAGATTAGGAAAGAGATGATGATCGGCTGCTGTACGGACCATGGAGACACCGGGGAGAATCTGACCGAGTAAACGGGCCGATTGCAGGCTTAAACCCGTACTTAAGACATCATTGGAGGTAATTCCGCCTTTACTGATTAAAAAACTGATGTCACCGGGTAAATCCTTAACAATGTCCATTAACAGGGTGGAGACGGCAACCCCAAAATCAAGACGTTTCTGCACAGAGGCAAAGGTTAACTCTTGCCGACTGGTATAGATCACGGGGGTTTGTTTATTTTTGTGAATAAGCTTGACTTTTTCCAGAGCTTGTGCTAGGAGTTGATCTCGTTGCTCAGGACGATCGCGCAATGCCGTCACATCGATTTCGACTCCGACGGTGTTGGGTTGTTGAAGCAGTTCATCTAATTGTTGGCTAGTTTTTTTGACGTGGGAACCGACGATAATTGCCCCGGCTTCCCCCGTGGGCTTATACTTACCCATAGATTCGGGTGCGATCGGTTGAGTTCCTAAATTAGCCAAAGAAGTTAAAATACTGGCGGCACTACGGAATAAAAATTTTTTTCCCTCCCCTGCGGCGGTTAAAATATCTTCAGCAAAGCGATCGAGATCCGCTTGAGTTTCCCCATCTACCACCCCACATTGATTATTTTTGAGCTTTTGCAGTCGTTCTAAACTACCTTGACGGATATCTGCCAGTAAAAATCTTTCCACATCATCTGCTTTAATTTTACCTTTCGTTTTCTCCTCCACATAATCCGGCAGATAACTGTAATGGTAGGCAAAAACCGAATCGCGAGCGAATTCCGTCTCGTGGACGGGAGTGGGAACGCCATCGATGATTAAATAGTGAATACTATCGCGGGTGATTCTGCCCCCCTCAAAAAAGGCTGGAATCAGGAAATGAGCATCAAAACCGCCCAATTCTTCGGCAATAACATCAGTTTCGATCGGATAATGCCCGCGCAGGGTAGAATCGGAACGACTAACCACCAAAAAATCCTCGATTCCCTCTTTAGTTAAGGCAGTTTTCAGGTTATGACAGACTTCTCTGGTGACAGACTCGGCTTTTTCGGGGGTTAAAGCGCGAGTATTGGTCAAAACAAAGAAAATTGGCGCATTATCTGCCAATCCCAAGCGGAGAGTATCTTCATCCCACCGCATCAATAACAGACAACTATGGACTGTTTGGGAACCTGTCGGGTCGTCATCTAAGACTATAATTTTAGGTCTATTATTGCTCATATATTTTTTATCAGGATGGGAGGGACGAAGGAACCAAGAGAATCTGGTTAATAGTTTATCGGGTTCTGGTTCCCCATTAAAGTCGTCCCCTCCCTAAGCAACCGCTATCAATCTTGATCACAATCTGTCCAATATAGGATAAGCTATACCATGATTCATACAGTGACGAAGTTGAGCGCGGGAGACTTCCCTTTGAATACGTTAATCCACCCCACTGCGGTTATCCATCCGTCGGCAAAACTTGATCCCAAGGTTAAAGTTGGTCCCTATGCTGTGATCGGGGCCAATGTGGAAATTGAAGCTGATACAATTATTGATGCCCATGTGGTCATTGAGGGTCCGACTAAAATTGGCAAGGGTAATCATATTTTTTCTGGGGCTGTTATTGGTAATGAACCACAGGATTTAAAGTATAAAGGGGGCGAAAGTAGCGTAGAAATTGGTGATCATAACCAAATTCGCGAGTTTGTCACGATTAATCGTGCCACGGATACGGGAGAAGTTACCCAAATTGGCAATAATAATTTATTAATGGCCTATGTTCACGTTGCCCATAATTGTATTTTGCAAGATAACATTATTATCGCTAATAGTGTCGCCTTGGCTGGTCATGTCCAGATCGAATCAAAAGCAGTTATCGGGGGGGTTTTAGGAGTACATCAATTTGTTCATATTGGCAAAATGGCCATGTTAGGAGGAATGAGTCGTATTGATCGCGATGTTCCCCCTTTTACTTTAGTGGAAGGCAATCCCTGTCGCGTGCGAACTCTTAATTTAGTCGGTTTACAAAGAGCAGGTTTTACCGATGAAGATCTAGCTTTACTGAAAAAAGCTTTTCGGATTATCTATCGTTCTAATATAAATCTTCAGGAGGCTTTAGAACAAGTTTCTCTCTTAACCGATAACCCCCATGTTCAACATCTCTGTCAATTTTTACAATCCTCTACCACGGGAGAAAAACGCCGCGGTTTAATTCCGGGGAAATAATTTCTTGATTGAGGAACAGGGAGTGGGGAGTGGGAATTATGAATGATGAATGATGAATTATGAATTGGGGAGCGGGAAGAAAAAGCGTTCGACAAAAGCTCACCCCGAAGTCTGTCTTCTGAATCCTGACTCCTATCTCCCGACTCCTGACTCCTGACTCCTGAATTCTTTTATTATCAAATAATTATCCAAATGCGTATATTTATTAGTACGGGTGAGGTATCGGGTGATTTACAGGCAGCCATGCTGATTGAATCCCTTTTTAAACTAGCTAAAACCCAGGCAATTGAGTTAGAAATTTTTGCACTAGGTGGCGATCGCATGGAGTTAGCTGGAGCAAAAATGCTGGGTAAAACCACTCGACTGGCTGCCATGGGATTAATTGAATCTATCCCCTTTATTTTGCCAACCTTACAACTACAAAAACGAGCAAAAGAGTTTTTTAGAGATCATCCCCCCGATCTGATTATTTTAATTGATTATGTGGGGGCAAATGTGGCGATCGGTCAGTCGGCTAAAAAAATTATTCCCGATGTCCCAATTATTTATTATATTGCCCCACAGGTGTGGATTTGGTCGGAAGAAAATATCCCCTCAGCTAAACTCAGGGCCACAGCAGAAAAGTTATTTAATACGGAAAAATTAATCGCCGTCACCGATAAATTATTGGCAATTTTTCCCGCTGAAGCTCGTTTTTTTGAAACAAAAGGTTTACCGGTAACTTGGGTGGGACATCCTTTAGTTGATCGTATGGCCAATGCTCCCAATCGGCAAGAAATGCGGCAAAAATGGGCAATAAAACCCGAAGAAACGGTAATCGCTTTATTACCTGCTTCCCGTCAACAGGAGTTTAAATATCTCGTGCCGACGGTGTGCGCTGCTGCTAAAAAATTACAGGAAAAAATACCCGATATTAAGTTTTTAATTCCCGTTCCCTTAGCTTTATACGAACCAAAAATGCGAGAATTAGTGAAGGAATATGGATTAAATGCGGTGATTATGGAACGAGATCAGACTTTAGAAGCGATTGCCGCAGCCGATCTGGCTGTGGCTAAGTCTGGTACAGTTAATCTCGAAATTGCTTTGTTAAATGTGCCGCAGGTGGTGGTTTACCGTTTAAGTGCAGTTACTGCTTGGATTGCCCGCAATATTATGAAGTTTTCTGTACCATTTGTCTCACCGGTAAATTTAGTTTTAATGCGAGAAATTGTTCCCGAATTATTGCAAGAGGAAGCTAACCCGGAGAGAATTATGCAGGAATGTCTAGATTTATTATTAAATCAGCAACGTCGGCAAAAAATGTTAGATGAATACGCAGAAACTAAGGCCGGTTTAGGAACAGTAGGCAGTTGTGAGCGAGTGGCACAAGAGGTATTTAAAATAGGCCTTTGTTAGGGTTGGGAGCCGGTCGTCAGGAGACAGGATTCAGGAGACAGGAGACAGCTTTTTTCTCCCCGCTCCCCAATTCATAATTCATAATTCATAATTCCTACACCCTACACCCCACGGCTGCATCCAACATTTGCAGAAATATCGACAATCAGCAATTATCAGTAACTCTGAAATTGGTACAAAAATATGAACAATCGCGTGTAAGCATCCCACCGAAAAGCTAATGCGCGGGGGGTTTGGGGGCGGCGCCACGCCCCCAACGGGGGGTTTGGGGGGTAGAACCCCCCAAAAGCTTGGATTGAGTGATAAAACTGAAAGTAACACACCCAATTTTAGGAGAAAGTTTCCCTTGAAAAATCCCAAATTAGTAGATTTACAAAAATGAGATGCACCCCACCCTACACCCAGGAAAAGCTTTTTGCCGCAAACCCTACTTATAAGCGTCCATACCCTCACAGGAACAAACCAGATTTCTGTCCCCGTAGGCATTATCAACCCGTCCCACTACCGGCCAGAATTTATAATCTTTTAGCCAAGAAAGCGGGTAAGCTGCCTGTTGACGGGAATAGGGACGACTCCAATCATCGGCAGTTAAAACTGCGGCTGTGTGGGGGGCATTTTTCAAGGGATTATCGTGGGGATCCATGCTACCATTAGCGATCGCTTGTACCTCTTGATAGATAGTTAACAAAGCTTCACAAAAACGGTCTAATTCGCCCAAAGATTCGCTTTCCGTGGGTTCCACCATCATTGTACCCGCCACGGGCCAAGAAACCGTCGGCGCGTGGAAACCGAAATCCATCAAGCGTTTTGCCACATCTTCCACCTCGATGCTGGCCTGTTTTTTCAGGGGACGTAAATCAATCACGCACTCGTGGGCGACTGTTCCCGCGCTACCCTTAAATAACACTGGATAGGCCGACTCCAGACGAAAAGCCATATAATTAGCGTTCAAAATTGCCACTTCTGTCGCTTTTTTCAAGCCAGCTGCCCCCATCATAGCGATATACATCCAAGAAATCACCAAAATGCTGGCACTACCCCAAGGCGCGGCCGAAATTGCCCCAATCGAGTCCTGATGCTTACCGTTAGCGGTTTCTGGGGATAATTTCGCCAAAACCAAGGAAACATCCGGCAGAAAAGGCACTAAATGGGATTTTACTCCGATTGGTCCCATACCCGGTCCGCCACCACCGTGGGGAATACAGAAAGTTTTATGGAGATTCAAGTGACAGACATCAGCTCCAAAATCCGCCGGACGACATAAACCCACCTGAGCATTCATATTGGCGCCATCCATATAGACTTGACCACCGTATTGATGAATCAAGGCGCAAATTTCGCTAATTCCCTGTTCAAAAACGCCGTGAGTGGAAGGATACGTTACCATCAAAGCCGCTAGATTATCCTGATGCTTCTCGGCCTTAGTTTTTAAGTCATCAATATCAATATTGCCCCGAGAATCGCAATTAACCGCCACTACTTTCATACCACACATAACAGCACTGGCAGGATTAGTCCCGTGAGCGGACTCAGGAATTAAGCAAATCTGACGATGACCTTGACCGCGACTTTCATGGTAGGCTCGGATCACCTGTAAACCGGCATACTCTCCCTGAGAACCGGCGTTCGGTTGTAGAGAAATGCCATCAAACCCGGTAATTTCCCCTAACCAAGTTTCTAACTGTTGAAAGAGCAGTTGATAGCCTTCTGCTTGGTCAATCGGGGCAAAAGGGTGTAATTTGCCGAATTCTGCCCAAGTTACTGGAATCATCTCCGCTACGGCATTGAGTTTCATCGTACAGGAACCGAGGGGAATCATGGAAGTATTTAAGGCTAAATCCTTTGTTTCCAGACGGTGTAGATATCTGAGTAATTCCGTTTCCGAGTGGTAACGATTGAACACCGGTTCGGTAAGATAGGCACTGGTACGGGTTAAATTAGCGGGTAATTCTAGGCTAATTTTCTCGACTAATTCGGCTGCGGTAAAGGGTAATTCCTCGGTGGGGGCAAAAATTTGCCATAAATCCCACACATCCCTGAGAGTGGTGGTTTCATCGAGACTAATTCCTAGATTATTCTCATCAAAATAACGCAGATTAATCTTATGGGTTTTTGCCTTCGCAAGGATGTCCTTAACTCCCGTGGATACAGTAACTTTGAGCGTATCGAAGTACGGTTCTTTCCCCACTTGATAACCCAACTGTTTTAAACCAGTTGCCAATAAAGCGGTTAATTTCTGCACTCTTTGGGCGATTTTCTTGATTCCTTCCGGTCCGTGATAGACCGCGTACATGGAAGCAATCACCGCTAGTAACACCTGTGCGGTACAAATATTACTGGTGGCTTTATCCCGGCGGATATGTTGTTCGCGGGTTTGCAAAGCTAAACGTAGTGCGGGTTTACCCTGACTATCCTTCGATACCCCGACAATGCGCCCCGGAATACTGCGTTTATAGGCATCTTTGGTGGCAAAATAGGCAGCATGGGGACCCCCATAACCTAAAGGAACCCCAAAGCGTTGACTGCTACCCACGGCAATATCAGCCCCCAATTCGCCGGGGGGAGTCAACAGGGATAAACTGAGAATATCGGCGGCAACGGTGACTAAAGCCCCATTTTCCTGCGCTTTGGCGATAAATTGCCGATAGTCATAAATTACGCCATCGGTGGCTGGATATTGTAATAATGCGCCAAAAATCGGCGTTTGGAAGTCAAAGAGACGATGATCCTCGATAATAATGTCAATACCTAAAGGAATCGCTCTGGTTTTAACAACTTCAATCGTTTGGGGATGGCAACTACTAGAGATAAAGAAAGCATTGGCTTTAGTTTTACACAGTCCATAACTCATGCTCATCGCTTCTGCAGCTGCTGTTCCTTCATCGAGGAGGGAAGCGTTAGCAATTTCCAGACCGGTTAAGCTAGTGATGAGAGTTTGGAAGTTTAAGAGAGCTTCTAAGCGTCCCTGGGCGATTTCCGCTTGATAGGGAGTATAGGCAGTGTACCAACCCGGATTTTCTAAGATGTTGCGGAGAATTACCGGCGGGGTGATACAGTCATGGTAGCCCATGCCAATAAAGGAGCGAAATACCTGATTTTTTGAGGAAATCGCTTTTAATTGGGCAAGAGCGGCGTATTCACTCAAGGCAGGTGGTAGATTAAGGCTTTTTTGTAAACGAATTCCTGACGGGACAGTTTTAGCGATTAATTCCTCAAGGGTAGCAACACCCAAAACCGCCAGCATTTTCTCGATTTCCGTCTCCGTCGGTCCAATGTGACGGTTAACAAAGCTATCGGTACAGTCTAGCAGGTCTTGCAGGTCAGCAGGAGCGAATTCCTCAGTTTTCTCGGCCGTAATTGACCTATTTAGCATATTAATCTCGGTTTCAACAATTACAAAAGTGTTGCGTTTCATCGCTAGGGGTGATTTTAACGCAACTTGTAAAATTTTTGTAATATTTCAAGTCATCAATCAGCAAGTTAAAGTCTAAGCTAATTTGCTATCGAAAGTATTCACAAAATTAACCTGGTGCATCTCACATTTGCAGAAATACCGACAATCGGCAATTATCAGTGACTCTTAAATTATTACAGATATGTCAGCAGCTGCGTGCAAGCATCCCACCGAAAAGCTAATGCGCGGGGGGTTTGGGGGGTTCTACCCCCCAAAAGCTTGGATTGAGGGAAAAAATCGCAAATAACCCCCAACTTTAGAGGAGATTTTCCCTTTAAAAATCTCAACTGAGTAGATTTACAAAAATGGGATGCACAAAATTAACCTCACTACTGCTTTGTCATCAAAAACCAACCGGAATCCGTAGATCCGATCACCTTTAATCCTCCTAAATCAGTAGCTTCTTTGGTTTGACGATCGATAATTAGGTAGGGTTGCTTGTGACTTTGCCAATAATTGATTAATTCTTCAGCAGCAAGGGGAAAAACCCGACGACCACTATAAAAATTTAATGAGGGGCGCTCGTAGGCAAAAGCAATATAAACAGGGTGATCGGCCGGCACATATTTCTGCACTAAACTCGCCACCGGTTTGACGGGGAAATTCTCATTTAATTCCCATATCCACAGGGGAGAATTGACAAAAATAAACAAAGAAACCAACATTCCCCAGAGTAAAACCACGCTGAATTGTTCCGAGCGCCGAGCTAACAAAATTGCCGTTGTCACCATGGTCAGGGAAAGTGACAATAAGGTTAAAAGAATTAAGGGATGGAGAGGTTCAATACCGGCAAAATTACCAGGGAAATAGGCCATTAAAGCTAATAAACCTGCCACAACGCCGATAATACCCAAAATAATTGACCAGATTGGATTATAGGGGCGATCGATGGGAAGATTACTCACCTGCGCCAAGGCATAACCGGCCGCTAAAGCCAAGGCCGGATAGATCGGCAGAATATACCAGGGCAACTTGGTCGCCATTACCGAAACCACCAACAGATAAACACCCGTCCAAACTAACAGTAACTTCGCCCAACTGTAGAGATGTTCCTGACGTGCTAAACGTAAACCCCAAACCGAGAAAATTAACCAAGGCCAACTATATTTAAGAATTTCCAGCAGATAATACCAAAACGGTTCGCGATGATCGTCGAGATGGTCACTAACTCGCTTTAACTGTTGAACAAAAAGGGAATCGAGAAACTCCCGCTCGTAGTGCCAAAATTGGGCGCTATACCAAGCAAAAGCGGGAGTTGCTCCCAACAACCAACCCGACCAAAAATAGGCAGACGTTAATAACCGGGGGGTATCCCAGAGCAGAAAAATCAAGCCGATACCCGCCAATAATAGCCCCATAATACCCTTAGTCAGACAAAGGAGGGCAAATCCTAACCCCGCCCCCAGAGACCAGCGTAAATCGCGCCGTGAGCGCAGTAAACCAACAAACATCAGGATTTCAAAACATAATACCGCTCCATCCAACATGGCTAAACGGCCATGGCGCACCACCGGCAAAAGAGTTAGATAGATTAAGGCCGATAGTAAAGCTGGCAAACGAGCGGGAAAAATTTCTCGACCGAGAAGGTAGAGGAGCGGCACCGATAAAGCTGTTAAAAAAGCGGGAATTAGTCTAGTATTGGCCTCATTAATGCCCCAGAAATGGTAGGTTAGACCAATTAAACTATGAATCAACGGCGGTTTATTCAGGTAGGGATCACCCCAAAGACTAGGAAATAACCAGCGCAATTGTTCCAGGGGGGTTTGGCTAATTTCCTTGGCCACCTGAGCGATGGTCGCTTCATCCCAATCCCGCAAGGGTAAATTACCTAATCCCACTAGATAGATAATTAAGGCCGCTATTAATAATCCCAGTAAACACAGAAATTCTTTAAAATTTTCTCTCTGACGCAATTTATAACCAGAATATCCCCAAGTAAATTTTTGACGGTTCATAAGCTAGGTCAGTTATCAGTAAACAGTTATCACTAAACAGTAAACAGTAAACAGTCATCAGTAAACAGTAAACAGTAATCAGTAAGGCTCTCCTAGACTGGTTATAGCAAATTAGTAGTTTCAATGAGCCTATAAGTCTCTTGCCAGATAAGAATTTAGCCGATTTCTGCCCCCTGATCGAACCATACCAAGTAACGAAGAACCATTATTTTCTGCTAAAATATCATAACTACTCTAGAAGATCCTTAAAACTCAAATCTGATAACTGATAACTGATAACTGATAACTGATAACTGATTATGTATTGGTATAATGGCGAATTAATCGAGGATGAGCGAATAAGTCTGGGTATTGATGATATTGGGCTACTTTATGGAGCCACAATATTTACTACCCTGCGTATCTATCAACAAAGCTTAGATCATCCCCTAACCCATTGGCAAGAGCATCTCGAACGTTTGCACTCTAGTTTACAAGTTTTCCACTGGCCCGCTCCCGATTGGCGGCGAATTCGCCAAGGAGCCGAAGAATTATCCCTATTCTATGCTGTCCTGAGAATTACAATTTTTCCCGATGGTAGGGAGTGGATTAAAGGCAGATTTCTTCCGGAAGATTTAAACATTAGACAAGAGCGGGGAATTATTGGGTGGGTAACAGATAATCCCGCTTGGCAACGGGTTTTAGGAGAACATAAAACTGGTAATTATTTGACCCCTTGGTTAGCGTCACAAACGGCTCAAAAAAAAGGAGCAAAAGAAGCGATATTAGTTGATCGAGTCGGGAATTGGTTAGAAACTAGCACGGGCAATTTATGGGGATGGAAAGATAATTGCTGGTACAGTCCCCTACTGACTGCTGATATTTTACCCGGGATCGGGCGCTCGGCTTTGATCGGTTGGTTACAAAAACAAAATATTTCCCTGCAAGAAAATCTCTGGACCCCCGAATTTGTCGGGACTTTACAAGCGATCGCCTATAGTAATTCCCTGGTGGAAATTATCCCTTTCAATTCTATTCTTGGCTGGGATATAGAGATAAATACAGCCATTTATCGGCAAGTTTTACCGGATTTACAGCAATATTTTTCCAGTCAATTAGAGAATAAATAAGGGTGTGTTACTAGAGGCTAACACACCTAAAATCTGGAAATAATACCGCTCAAGCTTTAAAATTCTCGCTCGGAATTAGCCTCACTATCGCGTTTAGAACCGAGTAAATCTAATTGATCGACGAGAATTACCGGTTTAGAACGAGCTAATCCCGTGTTTTTATCATTCCAAGTATCCATTTTCAAAGAACCTTTAATCCCGATTAAACCGCCTTTTTTCACATAATTAGCGGCCACCTCCGCCGTTTTGCCCCAAATTTCCAGATCGAACCAATCCGGCTGATCGCTATTTTTAGAGCGACGATTAACCGCTAAAGTCAAGGTACACTTAACACTGCCGGACTCGAAATACTTCGTTTCCGGGTCTCTCCCCGCTCGTCCCACCAAATGAACCAGATTTAAACTCATGGTCTTAAATCCTCAATTTAGTACAATAGTATGTTTATTTTAGCCCGAAACCTTGGACTTGACCGGTGGGCAGCCAGAAAATTAGGCTGAAGACTTGCGTAAATCTGGAGAGAAAGAAGCGATAATTAACTAGACTTGAGAAACAAAACGTAATAAAATCCAAGTCGATTCGATCAAAAGTCTAGCTATAGCAACGTTTTATAAGAACAGGAGTGAAAACAAGTGGGTTTTTTTAGAGGTCTAGGCTTATCCAGGGACATAGGTATAGACTTGGGGACAGCAAACACCCTCGTTTATGTGTCGGGGAAAGGTATTGTTTTAGAGGAACCATCGGTAGTGGCGATCGATCAAGATCGTAACCCGATCGCTGTCGGGGAGGAGGCCAAAAAAATGCTCGGTCGCACTCCAGGTCATGTCACCGCGCTGCGACCCCTGCGCGATGGGGTAATCGCCGATTTCTACAGTTGCGAGATCATGTTAGCGGAATTTATCAAACGAGCGCTCGATGGCACGATTGGCAATCCCCGCATGGTAATCGGTGTTCCCAGTGGGATTACCGGCGTAGAAAGACGTGCGGTGGTGGATGCGGCCAAAAATGCCGGCTCGCGAGAAGTGGGGTTAATTGATGAACCGGTTGCGGCGGCCTTGGGTGCCGGTTTACCCGTCTCGGAAGCGACGGGTAATATGATCATCGATATCGGTGGTGGCACCACGGAAGTGGCCATTCTCAGTCTTGATGGGACCGTGATCAGCGAATCGGTGCGCGTCGCTGGGGATGAACTGACGGACTCAATTATCGCCTATCTAAAAAAAGTCCATAACCTGATTATCGGGGAACGTACAGCCGAAGATATTAAAATTCGCCTTGGTTCAGCTTATCCCTCCCCCGAAGATGAATTTCCTCCTCTGGAAGTGCGGGGATTGCATCTCATGTCCGGTTTACCCCGCACCGTGACGATCAAAGCGGAAGAAGTGCGGGAAAGTATGGATGAACCACTTTCTGTGATCGTTGATGCGATCAAACGTACCCTCGAAAAAACTCCCCCCGAATTAGCGGCCGATATTATCGATCGCGGCATCATGTTAGCGGGAGGGGGTGCTTTATTACGGGGACTCGATCTCCTAGTCAGTCACGAAACCGGTATCGTTACCCATGTCGCTGAAGATCCCCTGCGCTGTGTTGTCAAAGGCACGGGAGAAGTGTTAAAAAATCAGAAACTCTTTGAGCGGATCGTTAATGAAACAACTCGCAATGTCTAAAGGTCACTAGGATCGGTTAGCGGCAAAATACACGGATTCTCACTCTACACAGCCAAGAGGTTTTAAATCGCTCATGTATTCAGCACGACGAAAATGGACACAGCAGGGATGGCGACTTTTGCTGCTCGCTGCCGCTCTGGGGGGAGCTTGGTACATTCGCACCTATCAAAGTGGGGCGATTTTAGAATTGTATGGTTTATTAACCCGCCCTTTTCAGGGAGAGGAAACTAATCTGCAAGAGCAACTTCTGGCCGATCAACGGGTGCGAGAATTACAAAATCGTTTAAGTGAAGTCGAATATCAAAATCAACAATTAAAAAAACAGCTTGGTTATTATCAAACCCAGAAAAAACCCCTGATTTCTGCCCCAATTATTGGCCGCAGCGCTGATGATTGGTGGCAACAGGTAATTATTGGTCGGGGTAGCGCCGATGGTGTGCCAGTGGGTGCTTCGGTGACGGGAATTGGTGGTTTAGTGGGACGGATTACAGAAGTTACTCCCCACACCAGCAAAGTTTTATTGGTCAGTAATTCCCAAAGTCGCATCGGAGCAACGGTGAATCGTAGTCGGGCCATGGGTTTAATTCAAGGTCAGGATTCCCAAGTCGCCACCCTGCGCTTTTTTGAAAAAGCTCCCGATGTCAAACCGGGAGATGTGGTGACAACTTCGGCTTTTAGTAGTCTTTTTTCGCCAGGGTTGCCCATCGGTCGGATAATTTCCCTTAATTTACAGGAAAATCCCGCCCCCACCGCCAAAATTGAATTTACCGCCACCGTGGACAATCTCGAATGGGTGTTCGTTCACCCGCAACCTCAGCAGTGAGAGGGGGAATTATGCTGAAATTAAGCCGTTTATCAGCCCGTTCTCGTTTTATCCTGAATATTTTAGTCACTATCGCTTCGCTGCTTCTCTGTACCTTTCTTTCCTTAATGCGGCTGCCCGGTATGGAGATTTTAGGCATCGCTCCCAATTGGTTACTGATTTGGTTGGTTAGTTGGAGTCTCAATCGCTCTTGTCTCGATAGTGTGGTGGCCGGATTAGCGATCGGCGCTATTCAAGATAGTTTAACCTCTAATTATCCTTCCCATATCATGGTTTTTGGTCTCATCGGTTTCCTCACTTCCCGTTTACACCGACAACGTTATGTTAAAGAAGAATTGATCGCCGTGGTCTTAATTGTCTTTGTTATGACTTTAATTGCCGATGGTGCGATCGCTTTTCAATACTATCTACAAGGAGGCAAAAATCTCGCCGATCTTTGGCTCGATTATCAACGCATTGCCCTCACTTCTGCTCTGCTTAGTAGTCTCTGGACTCCCCTCGTCTATTATCCTCTCCAGCAATGGTGGCGACAATTTAGCGATCTTTAAGTTTAAGGAGTCGGTCGTCGGGAAATTATTTTTATTTATTCTCCCTGCTCCCCTCTCCCCAATTCATAATTCATAATTCATAATTCCCACTCCCACACCCGCTCAACTAACATGAAATACAAACAAAAACTTAGTCAATTTTTTCATAATCTCGCTAATAAATTAGAGAACTCCCAGCAACCCCCTAAAGTCGATCCTATCGACTCCGAATCTGCTCCCGTTGCGGGGGAAAAGCCAGTAGAAGCCGCTTCCGAAGAAAAAAAGCTTAATTTAGTCTCCCGAACCAGTAGCAAGGCTCTAGAGACATTAAAACCCTTAAAGAACAAATTTACTACCCTGCTCGATAATTCCCCCTTACCGCAATGGCGACAACATCCCCGCTTTGGGTTGTACTTGGGATTGGGATTAGGCGTAACTGGGGGCATTTTGGGGGTAGGTTGGGCCATTTATCGCCTTGAAAGCTCTCTACCGCAAAATATCGCCGATATACAAACCTATGCTCGTCCAGGCACCCTAACCATTCAAGCCGCTAATGGGGAAATCCTCAAGCAAAATGGCCCTAGTACCTACGAAACCGTGAAAATTGCCCAAGTTCCCCCACTGGTACAGGAGGCCTTTATCGCTAGTGAAGACCGCCGTTTTCGCGAACACGGGGGAGTTGATGGCCAGGGTATTGCTCGCGCTCTCTTTTCTAACCTGAGAGCCGGGGGAGTGGTGGAGGGAGGCAGCACCATCACCCAACAATTGGCCCGGATTGTCTTTTTATCCCAAGAAAGGAGTTTTGATCGCAAATTACGGGAAATGCGTATCGCTCAGAAAATAGAAGATAAATATACAAAAGACCAGATTTTAGAGCGTTATTTTCACCTAGTTTATCTCGGTTCCGGGGCCTACGGTCTTGCCGATGCCGCTTGGTTATATTTCAGTAAACCCGTCGATAAATTAACTCTAGCCGAAGCTGCCACCCTTGCCGGGATTGTTCCCGCTCCTAGTCTCTATTCTCCCCTCGAAAACCCTAAATCTGCCCTAGAACGGCGTAATATCGTCCTCAAAACTATGGCCGAGGTGGGATTTATTACTAACGCTCAAGCAGAACAAGCGATCGCATCTCCCCTAGTCATTAAAACCAGTCCCCTAAAACGTCTGCAACGGCAAGCGGCCTATTTTACCGATTATGTGGAAAAAGAACTGCCGCAACTGGTTCCCGCTAAAACCCTAGAAGCGGGGGGATTGGTGGTAAAAACTACCCTTAATCCTCGTTGGCAAAGCGAAGCGGAGGAAGTGGTAGAAAGAGCGGTTTCTCGTTATGGCCAGTGGCAGCACTTCCAACAGGCGGCTTTAGTGGCAATTGACCCCAAAAATGGACAAATTAAGGCCATGGTCGGAGGAATTGACCACGATAAGAATCAATTCAATCGGGTGACACAAGCAAAACGTCAGCCGGGATCTACTTTTAAACCTTTTGTCTATGCGGCGGCGATTGCGGCGGGTAAATCCCCCTATTCTAGTTATAAAGATGCTCAGTATGTGGTGGATGGTTATAAACCGGAAAACTACGGTGATAGGTATAGCGGCCGCGAGGTGTCCATGCGCGATGCTTTGACTTCTTCCCTGAATGTGGTGGCAGTTCAGGTGTTAGTGGCCGTCGGTTGGAATCCGGTGATTAAATTAGCTCAAGATATGGGGATCCAGTCGAAACTTTTACCCACTTATTCTTTGGCTTTGGGTGCTTCGGAAGTCAATCTTTTAGAATTGACCAGCGCCTACGGAACCTTTGCTAATAATGGTGTGCATCAACCAGTTTACGGTATTAGTCAGGTACTTGATCGCCATGGTAAAGCAATTTATCAAGCCAATTTTAAACCGAAAACTGCTCTCAATCAAAACACGGCAGCGACGATGACTTGGATGCTGCAGGATGTGGTTAATTCGGGAACGGGAACCCCCGCACAAATTGGTCGTCCAGTGGCAGGAAAAACTGGCACTTCTGACAAGGCTCGTGACCTTTGGTTTGTCGGTTATATTCCCCAATTAGTCACGGGAATTTGGCTCGGTAATGACAATAATAAACCCACCAATGGAGCCAGTACCATGTCCGCTTGGATGTGGCGACAATTTATGTTAGAAGCAATCAAGGATATTCCCTATCAAGGTTTCCCAGAACCGAATTTAGGCAAACGTCCGGTGACATTAAAAGCGGAACCAATTAAACCCCGACGTACCTACTTTACCCAAACTACTAACAATCGTTTAGCCAGCAGCGATGAGGGTTCCCCCACCGAAGGACCTATCCGCAGACGGCGACGGGTTCGGGTAAGTCGTGAGCAAACTATCGTCCGTTCTAATACTAGCGAACCCAGCCAACGCCGTTCTAGTCGTCGGCGTACTAGGACTGCTCCTACCAGCGCCGCTGCTCCTAGTCCTCAAAATACGGCCCCCGCAGCAGCCGAACCGATTACCGTTCCCGTCACTGTGGCGGCCCCCGAAACTCGTTCGGTTCCCCTAGAGGTAACTCCTCCCACCGATGTGATTCCTCCCGCACCCCCGGCAGAAAGACGCTGAATCGGTAAAAAAACCCCCGCAAATCCTGCGGGGGTTACAGTGCCAAAACTGCTCGGTCAAATCTTGCAAAACCATCGGATTTTTGGCGGCGAAACCGGGTAAATTGGCCGAAAGCTTGCCGCTATAATAACTTAAAAGCTTGTTTAATGCCGATGACCAGTCTTATTTCCCCCACTACCGTCTCCTCAACCCGTTTAAGTCTCAGCTATCAAGTGGCTATGCCGGAACCGACTTCACACCTCTTTGAAGTTACTCTACAGATTACCGGTTGGCAAGCTCCGATTTTAAACCTAAAAATGCCGGTTTGGACTCCCGGTTCCTATCTAGTGCGGGAATACTCCCGTTTAGTCCAAGATTTTCAAGCTGTTAACCTCAACAGTCGCAAAGTTGCTAAAAATCACTGGCAGATTGACAATGGTGACAGTTCCGAAATAACGGTCAAATATCGCGTTTTTGCCCACGATTTAACCGTCAGAACCAACCATCTCGATGATACTCACGGTTACTTCAACGGGGCTGCTTTATTTTTCTATATCCCCGATTATCAAAAACATCCCCTCACCCTGACAATTATCCCCCCCCATGCCGATTGGCGCGTTACCACTGCCTTAAAATCTTTACCCAGACAGAAAAACACCTTTCACGTTCCCGATTTTGATACCCTAGTGGACAGTCCTGTGGAAGTGGGTATTCATCAGTTATACGATTTTGTCGTCGAGGGAAAACCCCATCAATTAGCTATCTGGGGACGGGGAAACGCCAATCCTAATCAAATTATCGCCGATACCACTAAAATTATTCAAACCGAGTCGGCTATGTTCGGTGGACTCCCCTATGATAATTATCTCTTTTTGCTACATCTTTCGGCGGCTGGTTACGGGGGACTAGAACATAAAAATTCCTGTACCCTTAACTATATGCGTTTGGGATTACGAGATAAGGATAAATATAATCGTTTTCTGCAATTAGTCGCCCATGAGTTCTTTCATCTCTGGAATATCAAGCGTATTCGCCCAAAAGCTTTAGAAAGCTTCGATTATGACGCAGAAAATTATACTTCTTCCCTCTGGTTTGCCGAAGGAACCACCAGTTATTACGATATAGTAATCCCTCTACGGGCGGGAATATACGATAGTAAGACTTTTTTAGAGCTTTTAAGCAAAGAAATCACTCGTTATCTCAATATACCCGGTCGTCTTGTCCAACCTCTAGGCGAATCGAGTTTTGATGCTTGGATAAAACTCTACCGACGGGATAGCAATAGCGATAATAGTCAAATTTCCTACTATCTCAAGGGGGAATTATTGTCGCTGCTTCTCGATTTACTAATTCGCAGCCACACCGATAACCGTCGTTCCCTCGATGATGTTTTACGCTCGATGTGGCAACATTTCGGTAAAGAGGAGATTGGTTATACCGATGGGGAATTGCAGGCAATTCTCGAATCTGCCGCTGGAGTGGATTTAACCGACTTCTACCGGCGTTATATCGACGGTTTGGCAGAATTACCCTTTAATGAATATCTTGAACCTTTTGGACTCTATCTGCGGGGTGTTGGCAATGGGGAGACGATACCTCATCTGGGAATGCGGGTACAGAGTGAAGCGGGTAAAGAAATAATTAAATTTGTCGAGATGGGTTCTCCTTGCCAAAAAGCGGGAATTAATGCTGATGATGAGTTATTGGCTATCGATGGATTGCGAGTGACGGCGGAACAGTTAAACGAAAGATTAAAAGACTACCGCTCAGGTGATATTATTCAGATAACAGTCTTTCATCTCGATGAATTGCGAACCCTTGCTGTTCCACTGGCTGCCCCGCAGACGATTCGCTATGAAATTATCAGGGTAGAAAATCCTTCTAATAGCCAGAAACAAAATTTTTCCGCATGGGTAAATCCCGTTTAGTTCTTGGTTCAATCAAAAAAAAATGTCTATTACCGCCGAAATTCCTTTCCTTCCTCTCGCCTATTTTGAGAATAAATTTATCCCTTTTAGTGAGGCAAAATTATCCGTTGCTACCCACGCACTACACTATGGAACTGCCGCTTTTGGGGGTTTACGAGGTACTCCCGACCCTAGCAATCCGGGACAGATATTATTATTTAGATTAGAACGTCATTGTCAGCGTTTAAGTCAAAGTGCTAAGTTTCTTAATTACGAGATTCCTGCCGATAAAATCTATCAAATAATTATCGATTTTGTTAAAAAGAATCAGTGTAATCGACCTTTTTATATTCGTCCCCTTGTCTATAGTTCAGGGTTGGGAATTGCCCCGCGATTACATGATATCGAGAAGGATTTTCTCGTCTATGGTCTAGAAATGGATGATTATTTAGCAGCCGATGGGGTTAACTGTCGGATTAGTTCTTGGTATCGTCAGGAGGATAGAAGTTTCCCGTTGCGAGGTAAAATTAGCGCTGCTTATATCACTTCTGCTTTAGCAAAAACGGAAGCGGTAGAATCGGGGTTTGATGAGGCAATTTTAATGAATTCTCAAGGTAAAGTCTGTGAAGCGACGGGAATGAATATTTTTATCATCAGAAATGGTCAGCTAATTACTCCTAGTTTTGACCAAGATATCCTAGAGGGTATTACTAGAGATAGTGTTTTAACTATCGCGCGGGATTTGGGTATTCCGGTTATTGAAAGACCCGTAGATAAGACGGAGTTATTTATCGCTGATGAGGTGTTTTTAAGTGGCACTGCGGCGAAAATTACTCCGATTAAAAGGATTGAAACTTTTTCTTTACCCGCGGCTAAACCGATTACTTATCAGTTAAAAGAAAAGTTAAGTTCTATCGTTCTCAATCAGGAACCAAAGTATCAAGATTGGATTACTAAAGTTCCTTTGTAGTTAGACAAATTCACTCAATTTTTCCGGTTCTTCGGTTTGTTTCATGCAATGGACGGGGTCATGAGGGATGAAACCCTTATACACAGAGATGTTCGGCTATCTTTGTCAATTGTTTTCGATCTAGAACGAACTAATCAATTAACTCTCTTGTCGGGTAAGGATTTAGTCGATTTATGTCCCCCGATCTAACCATACCAAGTAACGAAGAGCCTTTTTTCCCAAACCTTGCCAGGAATATTATCTCTTATCTTGACCAGATGGATTGACTTCAAGGGGTGACAAAACAAAGCGAGCAACTGGAACATCTCCCCCTAGATGTTAAGTCTGATTGCCCAGTCATTCTCAACAAGCACTGTTTATTGAGAATGACCGGGGAACCCTGAAATTTTCGGCTTAGTTGCTGGCAGCTTGCCGCCAACTCACTCCTCTAGATAAGTATTTTGACTCAGGCATCTTCCTCTTTTGAGACGTTGTGACACTTAGGGTGCGGAATGTGGGATTTAAATGAATCAACCCTAGGGCAAGGGGGGGCTAATCTAAGAATAAGCGGTTTAAATGCGTCTTAGCTTACCAAGTTTTTATTTAATAGATTTATTGCAGATATTTAAGAATTGTGTGCGATTGCCCCGTCAAACCTTTAATCGTGCTAACTCTGAGTGGCCAAACCAAGGTATAGCAAAGAGCGGGATAGTTAGGACATAATAGAGAAAAAGAAATGAGGAGAAGCTTTCATGGCAGCACCCTATAGTGATGATTTAAGACAGAAAGCAGTGAGTGCCGTAGAGCGAGGGGAGAAAAAAAGCCATGTCTG
>NZ_JADBUP010000119.1:0-28016 GCF_020245605.1 Microcystis sp. M061S2
AATGCTAGGATACCAAAAAGTCGCATTTTTATAACCAGCTTCCACATCATTAAATTTACTTTCATTTCTCATGAAAGCAAGTAAATTTTGACTCGATGGTTTTTGTAGTAGTTCATTTTTTAGCTTAACAATTTCTTCTTTAATTTTTGATATTTTTTTATTATTTTCCTCTAGTTTCTGTTTTGCCTCTTCCGCTTTTACCCGGTTTATCGAATTGTTGGCAGACTGTCCGGCAATTTTCTCTAATAGGGTAGAATCATATTGACTTCTAATAATTCTACAAGATTGGTTTCATCATCCCGCTCGTGATTCATTCTTAGACCTCAGAGTCAATATTTTTCTGATTTAAATAAATTCTCCAATCAGTGGCGGGTACAAGCCACCACTGATTGTTCCCTCCGACCTACTCCCTTTCAACTTCTGCCTCCTTTTTAGGATTGCTATCCTTTAACTCTATTGATCGAGAGAAAACGGGCTTGCGAGTTTTCAAGTTAAAGCGGAATCCTTGAGGTAAGATGTGCAACCTGACTCCACACACTGCCATCGCTTCATCTTTGAGCAGTTCGTCTAAATTATCATAAGTTGCTTCTGATTCATCGACAACTGTTACAGCCCCACGCCCCACCACTTTAAATTCGTCACCGTCCACAACTACTGCTGTATCTTCGTCAATGCCAAAGCCTAAGTTAGCTGGCTGCTGTAAGAGAGCGGAAATCAGGCGACCTAGCCGTCCGCGCTGGGCAAAATGCTGATCGATCACAACTGAGTGCAGAAATCCCATTCCCGGACCCATCTCTATCGCGTCCATGCGTGGGTTGGTTTCCGAGTCTCCTTCAATAATCATCAGATCGGGCATGATGGCAGCACCGGCACTTGTCCCACCTACCACCATTCCCTCCCGATTGCGTTGGTGAAGTAAGGTATCTAGCTGAGTTCCCTTGATGTGTTCAATGATTAGGGCTTGATCTCCCCCGGTAAAAAACGCTCCTGTGGCCTCCTCAATGATTTTCAGGTTTTCTGGATCGTCCGCATCTTCCCTGTGAATGGTATTGAGGACACATACATCCTCGACACCGAGTCGCTCAAACACTCGGGTATAGGCTTCTCCAGCCGAACGAGGCTCACTTGTTGCCGCCGTTAACACGGCAATTTTAGCTTTAGTCCCGCCAGCACAGCGAACAAACTCTCGCAAGATTTGACAATCTCCATCTTTGTCTTCTGCTCCACCAATGATGATTAATTGCCCTCGCTCTTTTGTGGATTCCATACAAAAACTCCTTGAATAACTAAACAGCACAACAACATAAAATTAAATTATAATCGTTCACACCTCCCCTACCCAATACCGTTCGGTTGAGCAAACCAGCCCCCACCCCCCTCAGTCCCCACTCCTCTCTTATCTCCCCTTTCAGGGGAGACGATAGAATTACCCCTTAAGGGGGATTTAGGGGGTGGGATTGACATCCTCACCGCCCTAAAAGGGACGGTGATTCCTAGACCTCACGATCTAGGTTTCTGCTTCTTAGCAGTTGCCTTCACAGACTCACTCTGTTCGGGTCTGACACTCGCGACCCAGACTGATACCGCAAGCCCTGCGGCCAAAATGTTTTTACTGGCGTTAACATCCCTTTCATGGCAAGTTCCACATTCAGGACACTCCCATTCTCGGACACTTAACGGCATTTTCTCAACGATATGCCCACAATTATTGCACCGTTTTGAACTAGGAAACCATCTATAGCGTTTCTCGCATCTGTGCGGCACAGTTAAACCTTTACTGATTAAGCTGTTCAGGCTCGGGAATGTACCTCGTGTGAATCAGAAATGCTATATCTATTTCCCGATAGTTTCTCCCATACCAACGGCATTTATAGGCTCATTGTCGAGTGATTTCTCCCCAACTAACATCTGATATAGCTTGAGCTAGTTTCGGGTTTTTTACAGGGTGAGAGCATCTCAAACGCTATTGACAATTGGCCAATTTTGTCATCCGCTTGGGCATTTCAAGTGATACCACTCAATCAGAATAGTTACGAAATCGACCAAATGGGTCGATTTTTGCTTAACAATTGAGATGGCAAATTCTCCTCAAATATGCCTGAATCGTGGGCAAGCAACTCACATAAAGTTCATTTTGTCAAGGATTGTTAAGATGCGCTTACCTTGGGGTTTTTTACCAGGTCTTTTACCGCTAAATTCTCAACTACAATCGTTTGGTTTTCACGAACTAATTGAGTGGTTAGCTTATGTAAATGGTCTTTTCTGCCATCGGTGATTCGAGCCTGAATCTTAGCTACTTTGATTCTTGCTTTTTCCCGATTTTTTGACCCTTTCTGTGTTCGAGAATCAACAATTACCGTCGCCTCATGAACAAGTTGTAGACAACGCCAATCAGCACCAAAACCAAAAGCAGGTGGATTAAGCCGCCGCCAATGTTAATGGAGAATCCTAACACCCAGAGGATGAAAAGTATAACAACGGCAGTCCAAACGAGATCGAACATATTTCCCTCCTTGATTTAGAGAAAAGTGATGAAAATTCAGTCATCGATCCTTAATTGAGTATATCTTGAACCGTATCTTTTACGTCTTCTACTGCATTGCGAACTTGGCTTTCGACTTGTTTAGCTTTTCCAGCAACTTGATCTTGGCGGTTGCCAGTAGCTTTACCTATCGCTTCTTGAGCTTTGCCTTCAATGTTCTTTGTGACTGCTTTTGCCCGCCCTTTTAACTTCATCTGGTCTTTTATATCTTCTGCTGCGTTACGAGCCTGACTTTCGACTTGCTTGGCTTTTCCCATCATCTGATCTTTGGGATCGCCTGTCATGTTGCCAATCGCTTCTTGAGCTTTGCCTTCAATATTTTTCGTAACTGCCTTGGCTCGATTCATGCTTGCGATTTGAGTCTGCGATTGGGTGGGTAAAGTTGCAGCCCAACTATTTGTAGTTCCAAAATCAAAAGCTATAGTAATTGCCAGCATTATAGTTAAAATAATGGTGACAAAAAAGCGACGAATCTGTTGAAGTGACATCATTTTAACTCCCCAAAAGAATTTGATGAATCGATGATACATGGATGATGAACAACTACTGTCTAGATCCTTTCGAGAAAGATTTTTCTAGTCTTTGACGGCGTAAGTTTACCGAGGGAGAGATCTTCGACTTCTTTGAGAAGCTAGATATCTGGTAATATTGGGTTTATTTACGCCGCCTTGTCCTAGTGTTTCACCTGTCTCGAAAGAAACCATTTTTTGAGCAAGAGTTCCGATGAAAGCCTGGTTTCAATCATTTGTCTGAATGGCGGTTGCCGTGACAAATGACCTACTAATCAATAATTTTTTTGACTTCATCTTTCACATCTTCGATAGTGTGACGAACTTTTGCCTCTGCCTGTTTTTCCTTGCCCTCTGCTTGAGCTTTGGGATCGCCAGTCAGATCTCCTACTGCTTCTTGAACTTTACCTTCGATATTTTTGGCGGTTGCCTCGGTTCTATCTTTTAAGCTCATGATGCTCTCCTTATTGAATTTGTTGGATTTGAGAACTGCTTACCTAAGTTGAGCTAACAATTCTGCTTCTGGTGTTACTGTAACAGGTGGTTGTTTGATTTACTGTATGAATTGATTGAGTCTGTATGAATTGCTTGAATACGACACAAAATGTAACGATACCGTTTCTGCAAGCATAGAAATTACGCATTGACAAAAAGGCTTAAATGTGGGTGGTCTAATTTTGTTAGTCTTAGATACAATTTCTCTCTCGACTCTTGACAAAACCCTCTCCGATTTTATTTCCTGACACAAGGGCATCTCTTATAACAGAACAACTGATGAGAAACATTACGAAGCCAACAACTGCTCAATGTAATCTGGCTATTTACACCCTATTTTTGCTCGGCGAACCTAAATATATAAGCTGTGTTCGTTTGGCTCAAATTCTGGGCAATTTATCTCATGACAGTGTCAATCTTTTATTGTGGCGAGAGAACTATACACCCAAGGATTTGTTGGATGAAGTGGCTCCTCAAATCGAACTTGAAGGAGGAACAATCAGTACAGACGATATGGTAATTGACAAGCCTTATAGTCACCCAGCTAAAGCTGAGTTAATCGATTACTTTTACTGGTGGTAAACACAAAAAAGTAGTCAAAGGTATTAACGTAGTTACCTGATATTATACCGATTGTAAAGGAAGGTCAGTTCCCGTTAATTATCGAATCGTTAATAAACAGGAGGGTCAGACAAAACATGAATATTTCTTAGAAATGTTGGACGAAGTAAAAGCTTGGGGATTGAAACCAGAGACAGTCACAGGAGATAGTTGGTATGCTGCCAAAGAAACCATGAATACCCTTAAAGACAAGGGCTTTCCTGGTTTGTTTGCTCCTCATGTGAATCGGTTAGTCTCGGTTGAACTAGGAACTAAATAGGGTTAGCGGCAAAAAGTTTGTTGGTGGGGTTAGGAGTCGGTCGCCGGTCGTCAGTAGCCGGTCGTTTCAGGCTTTGTTGCCCTCTTTTTTTGTACCAGTTTATGTACTAAAAAAAAGGATAATGCAAGGTTTTTGAAGGTCCCAATCCGATTTTCGCAGCATGAACATCGGATTTTAACAGGTCAAAAGCCTTATTTTAAAAGGGTTTTACCATTATTCAGCAAACCCCAGTTAGAATTTCTCCGATTTAAAGCGCAAATTGTTAATTGGTATTCCTGACAAAGGGAGTTATTTACTGAGGTCATCCGCTCTTTTATTGTCAATAATTTAGCATCCAACTTCCTTGACCTCAATAACTTGGAAGCCATAGTCTGAAGTTCAAAGGCATACTACGGAAATTCTGTCAATGCGTAAGTCCTAAAGCAATGATTAGACAAGGGGCTTAAGCCCCTTGTCTTCAAGGTTAGTTACAGTTGCTATCTTCTGTTTACTTCTTTTTAGCTGGAGCTGCTGGCGCAACTTGGGAGCATCTCATTTATGCAAGTGAGTAATTATGCTTGTCGCTAAAACTTGCTTCTGGTAAGGCTTTCAAAATAGCTTGACATAAAACTTAATTTAGGAGTTACAAAGGTGAGATGCTCCCCGCAACTTTTGCGGCGTTGTCAGATTAGAATATGAAAGATGCAATGCAATCCTTGCTACCCTTCGACTTAGCTCAGGGCAAGTCAAAGTAATTTCAGTTCCAAGCTGATTCGGAGCATCTTTCAATTTGACAACGCCACTTTTGCTTTAACTTTGACACTATTGACACCCTTGATTTGTTTTACCAAGGGGTCAATTTTGTCGAGTTGCTCTTGAGTTTCTACGGTTCCAGAGACGACTACCGCTCCATCTTTAGCAGAAACTGTAAGTTGCCCTTTCGGGATGTTGGCTTCTAGCTTAGAGCGAACTTCACTGGAAAGGTCACTGTTGGCGCGATCCGCATCTCCTCCAGTTAGATTGTTGCGTTGCTCACGAGCGCGAATATCAGAATTGAGTTGATTTCGGCGCACTTGACTAGACGCATCGCTTTGGTTCTTTTGGACTGTTTTAGTATCAGGAACTTGCCCCGTTTCCTCTGTGGAAGAAGGGGCGTTGGTGCTAGTTTTAGCGTTGTTCCCACAAGCCACAGTTCCAATCAGTAGAAGGCTGCTGAGGATTAAAGTTGTGATCTTTTTCATGATGCAAATCCTTTAATAATTTCCGATTTTACAAACGAGAAGCAGGAGGATCGACATAGCCTTCAATTGCTAGGGCATTGTAAATTTCCCACTCGCGAATCCCTCGGCGCTTTAGAATTGTTTCAGCCTGAAGGATGTCAGCATCTGTACCGTCCACGATCAACAGGTAGTCTCCACGAACCACATAATCGTGATAGACTCGTGCCCGATCTTCTGGAATTCCTAGACCAATTAGACCACCTACCAAACCTCCGGTAGCCGTCCCGATTGCACCGCCAGCTAACGTGGTAGCGATCGCAGTTGCAGCCGCCCCTGCCAACATGACGGGGCCCACTCCAGGAATTGCCAATATGCCCAACCCAACCAGCAAGCCTGTCAGTCCTCCGATGGCTCCGCCTGCCGCTGCCCCAGTCTTTGCTCCTTCGTCAATATGAGTTGTTTTTGTTTCGGTAAGCTCTTGAACTCGTGTCTCACCAATCCGGTTGCTCTGCTCCAGTCGTTCAGGCTCTTTGGCAATGATTGATACCTCATTCATGGCAAATCCGTCATCTCGTAATCCATTCAGTGCCTTCTCTGCCTCTTGATGGCTAGAGAAGATTCCCACGGCTCGTTTACGGTTAGTTAAAGTCATTTTTCCCTCCAACGCTATGCGGTAAAAGCTTTGTAAATCCTATAGTATGGCGAACTATAGCGATTGAATTTCCTGATTCGAGTTGATAATTCTGCTCTTGGCATTACTGTAACAGGCGGTTGTTTGATTTACTGTATGAATTGATTGAGTCTGTATGAATTGCTTGAATACGACACAAAATGTAACGGGCGATGCACTAGAACTACCTTTTTTTATTAATAAATAGCGCCGCCCTTAACAGACGGTAAGGCCACTCTTTTTGTCTCTGCTGCTCTTATTGCACTGCTAGAACAGAAATATGTCCGACCTCTTTTGTATCGCTACGAGGCCGGATGACGATCTCGACGTCTTGATTCAATGCCGTGAGAAATTCCATCAATCGTTCAACTGAAAATTGATCGAGCCGATAGTTTTTTAGTGCTGAAACCTTGGGCTGCGGGATATTAAGCAGTATGGCAATCTCCCTCTGTTTCAGCTTGCGACTTTTCAGAAGTTCGTTAACGGCCAGGGCTAGGCGTGTTTTCGTTTGCCGTTCGGTTGCGTCTGGATAACCAAGGTCAGCGAAAACGTTTGTGGTGCCACGAGTAATTTCCAAATTGCTCATTTTGTCCCTCTACTTTCATAATCCACTTGTGCGCGTTTCATCCGTTCAACAATAAGCTTTACATCCTCTTGAGGTGTCTTGATTCCAGACTTCGACTTTTTCTGGAATGCGTGCAGAACGTAAACAACTTCAGCGAAGCGCACAGTATAGACCGCTCGATAAGTGTCGCCTCGATGATCTTCGACGATCTCAAATACTCCTGCCCCTTCACCCTTCCAAGGTTTAGCCTTTGGATGTTTACCCCCCAACTGCGCTAGACCAAGGGCATAGCCCATATCGTCCTGCACCTCGGCAGGGAAAGTCAGGTAGTCCTTTTTCGCAGAGGCCACCCAATACAAGGGTTTTTCCCGCGACATACTTTTAGAAATTCGGATCATTCAACAATATACCAAAACTGGAATAATCAGTCAAGGAATTAACAGAGCGGCGGTATCGCTTGAAGTTGCATTGCGGGGTCAATATCAACATTCGATTCAGGCTGAGGCAATAATAAACCCCTTCATTTTCTTATTGAAGGGGCGTTTGTGGGGTTTTCTGATTGTTAGGAATCTTTTTCTAGTTCTTTTCCAGTGGATTTAGATGGTTTAATTTTGCGCGTGAGAATTGCACCTGCTCCTAAAGTGCCGAAGGCAAGAAGCCCAAGAAGAGAGGAGGGTTCGGGAACTGAACTGGAAACAGGGGCAGTCGGGAGTTGTATATTATCTACAAGTTGAGGACAAACCGCAGATCCACAACCAGGTGTTGTTATGCTTATTGCATCAAATGTAATATCACGAAACCCATAAAATACTGGGATACTCGGGTTTCCAGTCGCAACATTGAATGACTCAACCAAGTTTCCACCCAAGAAAGCCTGGAAAGTAGTAGTTGCATCTTCACTTGCAAATACAAACGCTGCCTCTGTTTGCGGGCTTGTGAAGTTGATACCTATGGGAAACCTCTGCGCTCCCAAGCCGCCCGGTACAAAGTTGCCGATACGGCCTCCGCCATTAGCCGCATCAAAGTAAAGCCCATAGGGTGAGAATGTACTCCCAAATCGGCGTATTCTGTGGTGACAGGTGTTAAGAAAGGAAAAATGTGCTCATCAAATGTAATCGTTGAATGCGGGCCACTCAACCCGAAAGTATTTTGGATAAAAGCGGCGTGAGCGGCCGGGACACCTGACAGCAGTATGATGAAGCTCACGATTGCCGTACTGACGTGATGGTTCGTTTCTCTTATATTCATGAAGTCTCCTTATTGAATTTGTTGGATTTGAGAACTGCTTACCTGAGTCGAGTCAACAATTCTGCTTCTGCTATTACCCTGATAGATGGTTGTTTGATTTGATGCGTGAATTGATTGAGTCTGTATGAATTGCTTGAATACGACACAAAATGTAACGGGCGATGCACGAGTTAAATTCCATCGACTTTACCCGTCAGACGCTCATCAAACTTCTGCTCATAATCGGGGTCTTGAGTTCCGAGGAGTTTGTCCCAGAACGTGAAATATAGACCGTAATGTACGGTGTACTTGCGATGATGAATGGAATGATGGGCAGGACCAATAAACCACCGACCCAACCAATGATGGGGAAATGAGGAGGGCAAGCGATCGATCCCAAGATGATTTAACACTGCCCAGATCGTCATCGTGGTGAGTGCCGCAATTAACGTGATGAAATGCAGGGGAAGGACAAAGACAATGCCGACCAGGAAGAGAGACTGAACGATCGCCTCTAGTGGGTCAAAGGCAAACGAAGTCCACGGGGTAGGATAGCGCGAGCGATGATGTCCCTGGTGTAACCACCGAAAGAGTGACGGGTGGTGAAACAAGCGATGGGTGAAATAGAAATAGGCATCCTGGAGAACCAACACAGCGCCATAACTAACCCCTAAATAACACAGCCCATACTGTTGAGGGTGGCTGTATAAGCGGGTAATACCCCAACTGTATCCTGTCATGATGAAAGCCGCCGCCAGCGCAAACACCCCCGCCGAAAGAACCGAGAGCGTGATATCTTGTTGAATCGATCGCCAAGAGGGAGACCAATGCCGCAGGTTGTGATTGACAAAGGACTGACTCAAGGGCGAATAGAAGAACAAATAGGTTCCCCCAGCCACGAGAAAGTATCGCGCCAGGATGATCCCAAAGAAAGCGAACCCGTAAAATCCAAATGAGTGGTCTATCAATTTAATCTCCTTGCCATTCCCGATCTTCCAAGTCCTTTTGAGGTAACAGCAACGTGGCTTCAATTTCTTGCCGGATTGCGGCTGTTATTTCGCAGTTACTATTCAAACAATCGATCAGGAGTTGATTGGCCTCATAGTAGCGTTGGAGCAGCTGCTGTTGCTCAGTCGTAAACTGCCAGGGATGATGAATATTGCGATAATTGGCGATCGCACCCCGCAACTGTTCCACCCAGGCAGAATAGTTTTTCTGCCACCAGTGCTGAAGCCGTTCCAGGTTTTGACTCCGAGGTGGCAGTTGGTCTCTCAATTGTTGCAAAGACTTATAAAATCCAGCATCCAGAACCATCACCAGAATGTTGTTGAGTGCCTCGCTACAAGCATTGACATAGGCAAAATCCTGACTGTGGTCGATGGCAAACTCTACCAGCAAGTTCTCCAACGCCGCGTCTAACAACATCCCCTGATCGAGCGTGCTGGCTAAGGCAAAGCGATCTGCCGTATGCGGGCTTTGGGCAAGGGCAAGGTAAAATGCGCGTGCGGTCGCCACTTTGGTTTCGTCTGGAAGCTGCTGGGATTTTTGGCTGGCCCAACTCAAAAACTCTTGCAGATAGGAGTCTTGCGCGACTAAGGCATCAATTTGTTGCTTCATCAACTGCACCAGCGCATCTGCACTTCGCAACATGGCAGCCGTTAACAAGAAGACTTCGCGCCAGTGGGAATCGGTGATGTGACTCACCAACCCTCCCAGTGCTTGTTCTAATGCCTGCAAATTATGGCTGGCAACTATTTTTCGAGCCGTGAAGTATTCTTGAAATGCCAGATAAGAAAATGAAAAAATGCCTCGCGCCCTTTCCGTGAGGATTCCATGCTGTGCCTCGATCGCTTTCAGCATGGCTTCGCTTTCGAGTTGGAGTTCCTCTGCTTCCAGGGTTGCACCTGGCAAATTCCGCAAATAGTCGCCAATGTATTGCTCAATCGTGCGTTGCTCAAAAAAATACTGCCCCTGTTCAAAAGTCACTGCTGCAAGCTGGCTCAACAGCCTCAATTTTTGGGGCAATAAAAACCCCCGGTAAACCTGATCGCGTTCGACTCCTCTCGCTTCATCCCATTTACCCAGCAGCAAATCCAGCCCTTGTTTATAAAACTCAGCCCGCTTGCTCGGAAATTTCCCTTGACCCTGAAACACCCAGCAGGCGAGATGCAGAAACAGAGGTGTCACCACCAGTTGCCGAAATTGCCAGTTTTCCGGCAAGTCCAACTTCTGCATAAACTGAGCCGACTGCTCCTGCCCCGCTTGAGCAGTCGTTTTGCTCAGTGCCACAAACCACTTTTGCGCGAAGGTGCTGATTTGTGCCTGGGTAAAGGGGGCAATTTCTACATCAGTGAAACCTCGAATCTGGAGTTTTTGGGCAGCGGTGCGACAGGTTACTACAAATCGATTGCGATGATACTTTTCTGAGAATTGGCGAATTTCTCTCAGAACTGCTGTAATGTCCTGGTTGAGAACTTCATCCATGCCATCGAGCAACAGCAGGACTCTGCCCGCTTGCAGTAAGGTTTCCAGCACAGATGGGTTGGAAATTCCCGAGGTGAGCAATGCCTGACGGATGTAGTTGAACAGGCTAAATTCACCACTGGGACTGGACTCCTCGGCAAATTCTCTCAATAAGATAAAAATCGGCACTTGATTCGCCGCAAACTCGCCTTGGTTGCACTGAATCGCCAGATGTTGCAAAAAGGTAGTTTTGCCAACCCCCGGCCTGCCCAAAACTCTAAGCTTTGAGTAAGTTTCAACAGCCTGCATTCCGGGTATTTGCTTCTGCTCAACCTCTCCCAAACCGACGCGATCGAATTCAGCGGGACCCAAGTTTTGCCAATCGGCAATCTCCACCCACTGTTGACTGGCAATTTCCGCCAAAATATTGACATCCACATAGATGTCATCAATGTTGACCGGATGGCTGATGTCTAGTAACTGCAAGATGCCGCACTGGTTTTGGATGGTGTCCAGGCGTCGCGCTCGCACCTCTTGCACCAGAGCATCAATATTAGTTTTCGCCAGTTCTCCGGGTTCAGGAAATTCTGCGGGCGGAGCGAGGGCAATCTCCCGCCAATCCAAATCCAGAATCGAACAAATTTCCAGGAAAACCTGGCGATCAACGGGTTTTCCTGTGAAAAACCGCCAAATTGGCTGGCGGGTCTTTAAGTTCACTTCCCCTGCTAGATTTTCCTGAGTCCACCCCTTGAGCGCAAAGGCTCGTTTAGCCTGTTTAATTCCCGAAGGGGAAGCCTGGAGCGATCTCTTGACCATACAATCCAATCCTCCTTATCGAGTCAGAATGAGTTCTGGTTGGGACGACCAGAAACTTCTAAGGGATCGTAGCCTAGTTGTTGAGTAATCCGTTCTCTGGCTAAGGCCCGGTACTCCCAAAAATGTTCTCCCGCCGCGCACAGACCTAAATAGAGATTGAGAACTTGGGGCTTTTTTTGCCAAATCGTCCATAATTGCCGCCAAAACTGTCCCCGAATGTTCCCTCGGCGGATACCCTGATGCCAGATTAACTGGGTAATCAGCCGTAACCCCTTCCCCACGGGAAATTGCATGGTTTGCTTGTGTTTTGACTGCAAACCCAGACTGAGACATTGTTGGAAACAGCGTCGGAGATAGTGGCTGGGTTCGTACAGCGTCCAGAAGCCTTCGACATACTCTCTGGCAATTTCGGCAATCGGGCGGGTGGGGATAAAATTCATCAAGCTATTCTGATCTCCCGTCGGATGGATGCTGTCACCCTCAACTAAACGCTGTTCTTGCTGGAGACGATTCCAGAGCGCCGTGTTGGGCGGAGCCTGGAGGATGCCTAACATGGGCTGAGGAATACTGGTTTCTTCCACAAAGGCTTGAATCCTTGCCCCCGCACCAGAGCGCTCTCCATCAAACCCCAAGATAAATCCAGCATAGATTAGCAAACCGGCTGCATTAATCTTACGACAGGCTTCCACCAGTGGATTGCGAGTATTTTGCAGTTTGCGCGTCACTTGCAGACTATCTTGGTCAGGAGTTTCAATCCCCAGAAAGACAGAATAAAACCCCGCCTCAGCCATCAGGCTTAACAATTCATCATCCTCTGCCAAATTGACCGAGGCTTCAGTAATAAAGGTGAAGGGATAGTCGTGCTGCTTCATCCAGGGAATCAAGTCTCTGAGAAAGCGTTTGACGTTGCGCTGATTGCCAATAAAGTTGTCATCGACGATGAACAACGAACCGCGCCAGCCTAGGTCGTAGAGAGTCTGCAACTCTGCTAAAGTCTGACTCGGCTCTTTAGTACGAGATTTGCGCCCGTAGAGGGAAATAATGTCGCAAAATTCGCAGTTAAAAGGACAGCCGCGAGAGAATTGCACTGCCATCATTAAGTAATCGTCTCGCTGAAGCAGGTCGAATCGGGGGATGGGGCTGAGGGTCATGTCTGGTTTGTCCCCAGAGCGGAAAATTCCCTGGCTTTGACCTTGAGCGATCGCCTCTAAAAACAGGGGAACGGTTAACTCTCCCTCATCCAAAATGAGATAGTTCGCTCCAGAATCCAGGGCATCCTGGGGGACAGAGGTGGGGTAGGGACCGCCAACGGCGACTTTTTTGCCTAACTGCACGGCTTTTTGAATCAGAGCTTGAAAATCTGGCTTCTGGACCAACATGGCAGAGAGGATAACCAACTCACACCACTCCCAATCGGCTTCTGTTTCAGGATTGACGTTGCGATCATAAAATCGAATCTCCCAGTTTTGGGGGAGGAGGGCGGCGACAGTAATGATGCCGAGGGGTGGAATGGTGGCTTTCAGTCCCGCGATTTCCATAAAGCGATCGTAAGACCAGAAAGACTGGGGAAACTCAGGGTAGAGTAACAGGGCTTTCATCGAAAAACTGGGTCTGAAACCCCGCCCTTTAGCGATAGCGGAGGGCGGCTTTACATAAGTTAGTGAGAAACAATTAAACCGTTAGAACGACGAATTAACTGAATCTTACTAACAGTTATCTGTCCCAATTGTTGACCATTGGCATCGCTTACAGATAGCTGTTTTTCGGTATCTCCACTAACATAACCAATTCCTTTGGGAGAAGAAATTAAATCTCCTTTACGGAACCCATGTCTTGTGGTAGAGCCACCATATTTACGTCGTTTACCACCTTACAACTATGTCTGCTTCTTCATTGGAGGGGAATATACCGATGATCGAGTGAATATTTGTCATGAATTTCCTGTTTTTAGTACATAATTAGATTATATCCAACATTCCGCAGGTCAGATTCCACTTCATAAATATCCCTCTTTGGGAGTATCTCATTTATGCAAGTGAGTAATTATACTTGTCCCTAAAACTGGTTTCTAGCAAGGCTTTCAAAATAGCTTGACATAAAACCTGATTTAGGGGTTACAAAGGTGAGATGCTCCCTCCCTCTTAGCAATGCCATCGTTAGCATGACTTTCTGGTGATTGTTTTGCTTTATTTTTGGATTTTTCTAGTCGCAAATATTTTCTGAGATTAGAGGTTTCCCAACCAAAGCGAGTATGGACTTTTGCCAATTGAGATAGTTGCTCAATCGCCCATTTCTGTCCGACCATAACTGGCGAGAAACCTTTTCCAGACTTAGCTCCTTTTCTACTGGAAGTTAGATCAATATCGGTTTTGACATACTCAAAGTAAATGTCAGTAATTGGATAGATTTTGGTTAGTTCAGAAACGTCTCGACTTCGCTCGACGTTGACGATTAGCTCTGATTGAGGGGGATAATTTTCCTTGTCTTCTATTTGAAAATCGTTTTTGTCGATGCGCTCTTAGATTAAAGGGAAGTTGGCGGTTAATCCGTCTTTTTCTACGTCCTCTTCGCATTAAGCAGCGATTGTCTAGGCACTCTCTTACTCGCTTAAAAGGAAGTTCTAAGTGAGCCTTCCAAAGCGTAAAAAGAGAGGATTGAACGCCAATTCCAGAGAATAATTTACCTGGGTCAATACCAATGGCAATCGGTTGGGTTTTGTTATCGGAAGGTTCATCGGTTAGCTGGACATAGAAAATATCTAAGTCGTTGAATTTACCGATAGCTTTTCCTTCCTTAATCCACCGTCTAGCCCGACTGGGTTTGGTGGGCATCAACGGTTTTCCGTCTTTTGAAATAACAGGAACTCTTGCTATGGAGATAATCCTTAAGAGTAAAGTTAAGATCCCTTCCCGCAACACAATCAAGATGTCTTGTCTAATACCATTTCTCTAAATGAAAACTACACATCGAATTTAAGTCACCCTTTTTAAGGGGGATTTAGGGGGATTAAACTTCTGTAGTCAGACTTTGGAGAATTGGTATAACAACGCTTTACCAATAGAGCTGAGAGGGAATCCGAACTAGGGAAGTATTCGGAGGTCTGGGCCAGATTGTGTCTCGATGCGGTAGTCTCTACTTGCGTCGCCTAAATTGGTCTAGGCAAGCCCCGTCCCTTTTAGGGCGGGGTTAGTGACGAATCAAATTATCTCAAACCCAGTCAACGCTTCGACATTTTGTCGGAAAGCGATTAAGGCATGATTAGCTTGATACTCGACGAGACCAGAGAAGATCGCCTCCGAGACTTCCTGCGAGACAACGGTTTTGATCTCAATATTGGTGTTATAACCGACCATATCTCCCTGGCGGTTGCCGTGGCGACCTGCGCCCTGGGCTTGCGAGAGGGTATAGCCAGTTACGCCTAACTCTTGCAGCAGCTTGATCATGCGGTCTTGCAAGACGGTTTCACCAATGATGACAACCAGTACAGCCGGTTTAATGGGTAGGGATGAGGATGACATGGGCAACTCCTAAAATGGGTTTTTCAAAGACAATACTATTGACATCCTCACCACGCCACTTTTTTTGGATGGTCGCGTCAATGGGGCTTCGGCCGTGAGCTCAGCCGAACGGTTGACGCAGATAGCGAAAAACGCTTAATTGCTTAAGTCTGACACTTTCGACCCGTCCGTTTTCAGTGTCCGAATGCCGGACGGCCACTTTGAACAAGTCGAAAAAATCTCATGTTCAACCTTATTTCCTAGAAAGTTTTACTCGTTCAAGGCCGAATTTGAAATCTTTTCTGAACGAAACCCCCTACTATCTGTGGTCAGGGGTCAGTTTTTAGCTTGGTTATCGCTTTTTCCATTGTAGCTTAAAGCCGTCCTCAAAGGACGGGGTTTTCAACCCAAATTTTCGATAATAGAATACCTGACTGGGGTACGCTCAAGAGATGGCGATCGCCTCTGTTGTCGGTATCAAAATATTCTCGGAAATCGGCTTGGCATCGGGTAAGTAGTCCATAAAAAGCCTCATCTGATTCATTTGTACCGGACCAAAAATAGTGGCAAAAGAAACATCGGCTGCATCTCGTCCTGTGCCAACGCGAATTAGCCCGCTCTGAGGCACAAGGCGGGTAGGATCGAAAAGATACCAGCGATCCCCTAGATAAGCCTCAAACCAGGCATGAAAATCGGGGGGATTTAAACCATAGGCGTAGCCGGAAACAAAGCGTGCTGGAATATTCAAGGCCCGACAAAAAGCAATACCTAAATGGGCAAAATCACGGCAAACGCCTACCCTTTCTATCGCTGTATCGCAAGCAGAAGTTAAAGAATCACTGCTACCAGAGAGATACAAAACATTGTCATAAATCCAGTTACAGATAGCTGTCACCCTGGAATAACCAGGGACTAAATGGCCAAATTCAGCCGCGACAAAGCGCAATAATCGATCTGACTGACAGTAACGACTCGGATAAAGATAGTACAAGATATCGAGGGGTAAATCGGCTGGCTTTACTTCAAAAATCGTACTGGGGTCTGAATAATAAGGAGATAAGCCAACGGTTGCTCGATAGGAAATTTGCAAATTGCCAGGAAGGGCATTGAGTCGAAAGTATCGGTTTCCACTGACAGAAGTGATGTATTCCTCAATCGACCGTTGAGAGTTAGAATGGAGGTCTTCCTGAACAATAATCTGATGGTTGTTGCTGACAATAGCAACATTAAGAATTAGAGTGCTTGCTTGCTCAATGCTGTAGGTTAATTCACAGCCAAGCTCATACTTTAGCATATCGTTTTTCCCTGTCCTTTCAATACGAGCAGATGCTGGAGCCGAAGCCGATTGTAACGCTGCACCCACAAACAAGGCAGGTTGAAGGCTGTTCCCACGGCGAGGTTTACCAGCACACCCCAGCCAGGAGTCCAGAGCATCGTCACTAACCAAAACAGCCAGATGGCGATGTGAACGTATTCCGCGCGACGGGTTTCAGCCAAAAAACGGGACATTACGGCACAGTCCCCACCGCCAACGGATGTTTTGCGAAAACCTCCTGGGAAGAAATCCCCTGCTTCTGGCAACCGATCCTTCCATCGCTTGATCCGCAGTACCCGATTGTACCATTGTCTATCTTCCCCCCAAGGTCGTGGCCGGGTCAGGCAGGTGTCCGTTTCTAGGAATTTCAGGGGAAGTCGATGACCGACAAAACCGATCAAAAGTGACCAGGCTGTCCAACCGACCACACACAGCCCGACGATTACCCCATCCGGTAACTGTAGTATAGACAATCTCATTCATTCACCTTGCCATCGGGTACTTATCCTTCGTCCTTTCCATTCGATTTGACCACGTTCGAGATTCAGAATTGCCAGCAGGAACACTGCAATGAAGAAGGCAACCGGAATGGGGAAGAAAAAGACGATTGCTCCGAATGAACCCACTGGCCATACAATTATGGCTAACTGTATGGCGAAGGCAAGATAAAGCAGTACGTTATATAGTAAGGATGAATTCCCGACAATCGGCCAGCCGAATAGGGATGCGGGCAGACACCAAGCCGCCCAGAACAGCCCTGAAAGCCAGAACACAACCGCCAGCATCCGCAGCCAAGAGACTTCCCCTGCTGCCGTTGCAAAGTTTTTGTCGAAACCAACAACCAGGTCCCGCAGCCCGCCGGGGTACATCCGATAGTCCAGTTGGCCATGACCAATGTAGGCACTTGCTGGCAGTCCCGCACTCTCATAAATATGAGCCATGAACCAGTCTTCTACAACATATCCTGCCACAGCGTCGTGGCCGCCGACCCGCTCATAGTCATCCTTGCTGGTAGCCATAGCTGGTCCAAAAGCCACACCACCTCTTGCTCCCAGTTTGACGGCCATCAAGCCGACGAGATTGAACAGAACCGCTAACAGTTCGTAGGGGCGTTCAGTGCGGTGATAGGGCTGAACTGAGACCAGACCACCTAAGTGTTGAACAGTTGCCACCAGCCTGCGGAGCAGCTCCTCCCCTGGCTCAGTGTCGGCATCGAGAAAGACGAGAATATCGCCAGATGAGGCTGCATATCCGGTTTTGAGTGCCCAGTTTTTCCCTGTCCAACCTGTGGGCAAAGGGCTAGTCTGCACTACTTTCACCCCGGCCTGTTCGGCGATCTGTGGGGTAGCATCGGCGGACTGGTCATCGATGACAATGATTTCGTAGGGCTTGAATGTTTGCTGCTTTAAGGCTGTTAGCAAATTAGGGAGGGTACTCTCTTCATTCCTCGCCGGAATCAAGACCGAGACTTTAGGCGAACCGACGACTGAAAGGTCTGGAAGTCGCGGCAACCGCCACATCAATCCCCAGCCTATTAGCCAGCGCACCACCAGTGTGATGGACATCAGATCCATAATAATTCAACCTTTCCTTCCGTCTAGAACATCACTCACCTACCGATACGAATTCCCTTGAGAAAACTCAGCAATCCGAACACCTTAAGAATCCACAAAATGAGGGCGATGACAACCACAATGTTCAGGATTTGCTTGATCTTGCTGTCCATCGGAATGTAGTTGTTCACGAGCCACAATAGAACCCCAACCACGATGATAACTACCATAAACTGTACCAGATCCATGACTGACCTCCTTTCTCCGATCTAATGAGTTCTAATGAGTTTCGTTAAGCATTTTATTCTCTCTATCATACACATATGCTTGTTAGGTGGCGGTACACCGTTGTGCTTGTTTCCCTCTCATGCGACCGTTCCGAACAGGGCACCCACGGCTGCGGTCAGCCCCATGGCGATCGCACCCCAAAAGGCGACTCGAACGGCCGATTTGATCACGGGGGCTCCACCAGTGCGTGCGGCCAGCACTCCCAGCGCGGTCAGAAAAATCAGAGAGTTTCCAAATACAACGGGTACCAATCTCGATTCTGGTGTTACCAGCACGGTGAGCAGCGGCATGGCTGCACCGACGGCAAACGCACCTGCCGATGCCAGCGCCGCTTGAACTGGTCGAGCGGTCAGGCTCTCGGAGATGCCCAGTTCATCCCGGGCGTGTGCACCTAAGGCATCACGAGTCATCAACTGCTCGGCGACTTGTTTGGCTAACAACGGATCGAGTCCACGAGCCACATAGATTGCCGCCAGTTCCTCTCGCTCGGATGGTTCGTCGATATCAAGTTCTTTCCGTTCCCGCGAGAGATCGGCCTTCTCAGTATCGGCTTGTGAACTGACAGAGACGTACTCACCAGCGGCCATTGACATCGCCCCAGCCACCAAGCCAGCCACCCCAGCTACTAACACCTCGCTTCGAGACGTGTGTGCCGCCGCAACCCCAACGATTAGACTTGCGGTTGAGACAATGCCGTCGTTTGCACCCAAAACTGCAGCCCGTAGCCAGCCGATTCGCCCTGTACGATGTCGTTCTCTGTGGCTTCTGGGCATTCTCTTTCTCTCCCTTATGATTAATTGAGGTGGCGAGTATTCATTTTGCCTCGTCAACCATCTGAATGGTCTTTTCCTCAACCTCTTTGGCAACTTGAGCTAACGCTACATCCTGATATAGTGCTGAAAGCATTTGCACTGGCTTAATCAGGCCGATCTGAGTTTTGCCTTTCTTTCGTAAACATTGAGATACGACACGGTAACGCCATGTTTAGGCGCATATCGGTGGCTAAAACTCCCCGAAAAGCTTGGTTTAATCAGGTCTTACTTTTCTGTGGTTCCGGCAGCAGCCTCTGCATCTAGTCTAGCGGCGATCGCTTCCAAGGTTGCTTTTTCAGCCTCTTCCATCATCGCCATCGCTAACAAGATCGCTGTAGCTGCATAGTCTTCAGCTTTATCTGCCCGATGTTCGAGCTTCTTGACTTCGCGACTCGCTCTCCATTCCTCGATATTCGACTCTACCTCAGATTCTTTTTCCTCAAATTGAGTTTTGAGTCTTGCTCTGTACTCATCAAATTCTTGTTTCTTAGCGTCTAGCTGTGCCTTCGCTTCGTCGAGTTTCGATTGAATCTCAGCTTGAGTTTTTTTCATCGCGGATTGAATGCTTTCCTTAAGGGATTTTGCTCTGTTTTCAACCGCTTCTAAATTGTCGTGGAGTTGTTTGGTGAAGTTGTCAATTCTAGTACTCATGATGCTTCCTCTTGCTGATTTCAGAATAATGTAGGCAAACCTGTGGCAATGAATTTGAGCTAAACATCGCAGCTTGGTTGCGAGTCGGAGTTTTTTGGCTTGCAAGCCAAGCCACAACGATTATTAGCTAATACGTCCCCTCAGAAATAAGTTGTAGACAATGCCAATCAGCACCAAAACCAAAAGCAGGTGAATTAAGCTGCCCCCAACGTGAACTGAGAAGCCTAACAACCAGAGAATGAAAAGTATAACAACGGCAGTCCAAACGAGATCAAACATAATTCCCTCTTTCCTTTAGATAAAAGTAATGAAAATTGATTCGGAGTAAAAGATTTCAATCGATCTTTAATTAAAGATATTTTGAACCGCATCTTTTACATCTTCTACTACATTGCGACCTTGGCTTTCGGCTTGCTTAGCTTTTCCAGCAACTTGATCGTTGCGATTACCAGTAGCCTTACCTATTGTCTCTTGAGCTTTGCCTTCAATGTTTTTTGTTACTGCTTTTGTTCTCCCTTTTAACTTCATCTTGTCTTTGATATCTTCTGCTGTATTACGAGCCTGACTTTCGACCTGCTTGGCTTTTCCCATCATCTGATCTTTGGGATCACCTGTTATGTTGCCGATCGCTTCTTGAGCTTTGCCCTCAATATTCTTAGTCATTGCCTCGACTCGATTCATGGTCGCAATTTGGGGTGGTAAAGTTCCAGCCCAACTATTTGTAGTTCCAAAGTCAAAAGCGATGGTAATTGTCAGCATTATAGTTAAAATCATGGTGACAACAAAGCGACGAATCTGTTGAAATGAAATCATTTTTTTAAACTCCAAAAAAAATTGATTGGTTAATAATCTGCTTAGACATTAGCTAGTCTTTATGGTTTCTTGATTGGCAAAATAGGAACGATTGTGTACTTTGTCAACCAAGTCTTGGTACTTACCATGACGGTAACAAATATCAATTAGATGAAATCTTTGTAGATCAAGAGTTCTGTATTGCAGTAAATCCTGATATTCTACTTCCATATCTCCACAGAGAGTCTCAAATTCACTGTCAGTATAAGCATCCTTAATTTGCTTCCGTAATTGTTCTTTTGTTACAGTATTATTTGGGGTTGTTGTTCTTTGTTGGTTTGGTGGTTTTTTTGAAAATTCTGGGTTTATAGCAATTACGAAATTTTCGGCTGCTAATTTTATAAATGGATGTTGAGTAGATTGTTGTTGAGGGACATTTCTGGAGATATAGTCACATAAACTCATGATGTAAACTTGCTTGTCATTGTTGGCTGCTTTACCATTCAATCCTTCGAGTAAATAGTGGGTAAATAGCCCATTTTCCCAATTCTCAAATTCCCAAGATACCTCATTAGATCTGCACGAAGCGATAATAACTCGCCCTTTTCCATTAGCCATTTGATTGTAGGTTTTTTCTGATAAACCTTTTTTGATTTGAAGGTTTGCATCTTTGGGTTCACCGACTCCACCAGAGTGACAGCTATCCAGAAAAACAACTAAACGATCTGCATGAATTGCTCGCAAAGCCGTCGTAAATTCTTCACTGCTAATACAAGTTTCTTTAATTTGTTCTAAGTTAGCATCTACAGGACATAAATATTCTACCTGCGAAGATCCTTCAACAATACGCATTCCATGACCAGAAAAGAAAATAATTGCCGTGTCACCTTCTCCGGTAGAGTTAGCCAGCAAACCTAGTTGTTCAAGAATAATATCTTTGGTGGCATATCCATCTTTTAAAATATTCATGTTTTTAGGAGAATAGCCATTACGAATCAAGGCATTATATAAATCTTGGGCATCATTTGTGGTCTTGGTGAGTCGAGTAACATGGCGATAGTTAGCAACTCCAATTAATAAGGCGTAAAAGTTCATATTAGGCTCCGGTATATGAAGGGGAATAGGTTTTCTTTGAGTGATTTCCAGATGAATTTGATTCGGCTCTTCTCCTGACTGGTTACAATACCACTCCTTCCAAACTTTTTGTATTCTATCGATAAATCTTGGGATGTCAAAGCCGTTTTTACTACAGAATCTTTCTATCCCATAATCTGTGTGGAGATCGCTTACGGCATCAGGCTTATATGTTAAGCGAGTAACTACAATAGCTGGTATCTGATTATTTCTAGCTTTATTAAGAAGAAAAATTCCTTTTCTATCAGGTTTTCCTAAGCTAATATCAGTAATCAGTAAATGATAAGGGGCTTCTTGTGACAGAGCCTGATCTGCGTTCTCATAAGTTTCGACTTTTTTGAGAGTATAATAGCAGGAGTCGTATTGATTAATATACCTTAAAGCTTCTTCAATCCGTTCTTCAAGAATATTATCCTTCCAGCCAGGATTATGTTCAACTAGCAAAATTCTGAATTCCCTCTCTTGCATATCAATCTCCTTATGCTTATCTGTGAAGTTAAAAGAATCCCTACTCAATTAATAGGTAAGGTAATAGTGAATTGAGATCCTTTACCTATTTGACTGTCAAAGGTGATATTACCCTTTAAACTTTCAATATAGGTCTGAGCTAACCACAATCCAATTCCCATGCCGTGTCCTGAAGATGGCATACTATAGCTAGGCTCAAAGATTAGATCACGATCTTCTTCGGAAATGCCTATCCCCGTATCTTTGACCCACACTTTAATTAAAGTTTCTCCCTCACTATCAATTAGTTGACCCCCAATTGATAAAGTTCCCCCTTCTGGCATGGCATTGGCAGCATTGCGGATTAGATTATCAAAAACATCAGTCAATTGCTGTTTACCCACCGAAATATCCGGTAAGTTGTCAGGTAATTCGATTTGTTTAACGATATTAGATGGGAAATCATCGACTTGTGCCAGAGCATCTTGTACGACTTCGGCAATATTAATCGGTAATTTATCCTCTTGCTGAATCCACACTTGCATCCGTTGAGCTTTTTGGAGAATCCGTTCTGCTGAAGCTCGAATCCGAAGTGCTTTCCCTTCGCTATAGGGATCGCCCACATCGTAAATATCTTCTGCCCATACTCGAATTGCCCCCACCTCACTATTTATTCGATGAATCAAGGAACTGGTGACGGTTCCAAGATCAGCTAAAGCCCTCACTTTAACCAGTTGTTCTCTATTTTTCACGCTTTGAATAGCAATAACAACCTGATCTGCCAAAGCTTCTAACATTTGTTTATCTCTTTCGTCAAATGCTCCCTTGCGGTAGCTTTCTAGGTTGATGACGCCGACTAGACGATCTTGATCCACTATGGGAACACATAGCTCCGAATTCGATGGTTCATCGTAACGTTTGTAGCGACTGTCCTTGGTAACATCGTTCTGTAAAACGGTTACTCGATGTTGAGCCACCCATCCCGTAATGCCCTCTCCCAGTTTGGTGCGAATCGAAGAAGCACCTGGTGCATTCGCTGGATGCCAAACCTCCATAACTAATTCTTGGCTTACGGAATCAAAAAGTCGAATATCTGCTAAGTCTGCGCCAGTGCATTCCAGAGATCGTTGCATAATCAGGTTTAGGAGTTGTTTATCATCTTTTAATGGGAGTTGTTTATTATCTAAGCCGATAGCGGTTTTAATGTGGCGATTAATCTCACTGAAGGCTCTCAACCATTGCTGTCGATTTTCCAGCCATTGCTGATTCATAATAGCGATCGCGGCTGAAGCGGCAAGGGTTTCAATAATTATTTTTTCATCAGGTTCAAAAACATGAGGTCGTCGATAATTGATCAAGAGTGTGCCGACAATTTGATCATTGACTTTCAGCAAAATTCCTGCTGCTGCCTGAATCTTTTCTTTTTTAGCAAACAAGGACCCTTTGAATATTTCTTGACAGGCTACATCATCAGGATAGACATTCTTTCCATGTTTGACGAGTTTAGCAGGTACATCCTCGCTATCGATTTCTGTTTGTGCTTGTTGGCTAAACTTTAGTCTTCCTGCCCTAGCGGGTTCGGGGAGAAATTGCTCATTGGCTTCAATGTATCTGTAAATCGTGATAGTATCAGCGGCTAGTAGATTGAGGGTACTCCAGGCAATCTGGTTCAGTAAGTCCTCTTTATCTAGATTCTTGGTCAAAGATTGAGCCACTGAATGAAGCACTTTGAGTTGAGTATTTCTGTCTCGCTGATGTTCGTAAGTTATCCCATGACGGATGGCTTCTTCAACCCGATTATCAAAGAGTTTTAGCCAACTAATTACCCTTTTGTCAAAAGGATTCTCCTTCTTGAAATGAAAATACAAACATCCTGTATATTGCTCAACAATTAAGGGAATAATAATAATTGCTTTAATTCCCAGATCAAATGCTTTTTGATTGTAATCTTTTAGGGTTATGGCATTTTGTCCTTGAGACAAATCTGGTACAAATTTTTCTTGATCATCCTTGATCGCCTTTTGACCTAGACCACCTTTTCTGGGGGGACTTTTTCTGATAAAGTCACGACCAATTAATTCAGAAAAAACTTCGTAAGAGTAAGGAATGCGATCTGCCTCAATCACTAAAGGTTTTTTCTTGATACTTCCGTCAGAAATGACTTCCAGAACGTAAGGTTTTAGTGGCAATCCTTCTAAAAAATGAAGGCTAGTTCCATCAGCTTCAACTGCTTTCATGGCAATTTTAGCAATCTTGTCCAAAACGCAAGGAAGTTGAGTTTCACGAATCTTTAAAGCCCACTCACCTACCTTTTTAATTAGATCAATCACTTCTTCTATTTCAATCTTTTTTAATGGATTCTTATATCCTACTTCTATTGTTCCAATTACTTTAACTTCATCGCCTACACAGGATTCAGGTAGAAAAATTTCCGCAACACTCTGTTGACCATTATCTTGAGATTGATTTTGTCCAATCTCCTTAAACCAATTCTCAGTAACCTCGTGATTAATAAAATTTCCCCGAAGGTCATTAAACCATTGTTGATCATTTTTACCTTTATCATCCTGCACTAAAATCAGAGGAGTAAAAATCCGTATCAGATCCTGGTGATTGTTATCATCGTAAACCCATTTATCAAACCGCCCCCGTTTATCCCAACCAGCAATAACTTCAGTTCGGCAAGTTTGGCAAATATCGGCTTGAATATCTCTTAAACTGGGGTCAGGTTCTAGATAGTGCCTAGCTTTTCCAGCCCAGTCAGTTCCCTTTACTGCTTCAATAATTTGTTCTTCAGAACGAATCAACTGAATTGAAGCAAAATCATAGCCTAGCCCGATACATTGTTGAACAATGTTGGCAAAAACTTCTTCTTGTTTAAATAGCTGAAGAGTTGCCTTTTCTATCTGGGTTTCAATTTCATTTAAAATATGTTCATCCACCATAATTGTCTCCCTTTCATTTATTTTATCTTGATTGTATCTTGAATACTGTTCCTGGTTCTAACGGTTTTAAGCGATTTCTTGATGAAGAGTTCTTAGGACTTGCGTAAAAAAATACTGGCTAGACAATCCATATTCAGTAGCATAGTCCAGAACTTAAAATGAAATGACCTACTAATCAACAATCTTTTTAACTTCGTCCTTCACATCTTCGACCGTGTGACGAACTCTTGCCTCTGCCTGTTTTTCCTTGCCCTCTGCTTGAGCTTTGGGATCGCCAGTCAGATCGCCTACTGCTTCTTGAATTTTACCTTCGATATTTTTGGCGGTTGCCTTGGCTCTATCTTTTAAACTCATGATATGCTCCTTGTTAAATTGGCTTCCTGATATTAGGTGTAATAGGTGGTTGTTTGATTTCTTGAATGAATTGATTGAATTGATTGAATACGATACAAAATGTAACTCAAGGTTAAGAAGCTGTTTGAAAAGTTATCAGGAAGTAGTTGAGTCCGACTTGGCGGGTGCTAAACGTCTCAACATTAGATGTACCATCGCCGCATAAATCATCGCCTCGCTGGTAGTCGGTAAATATTCGTGATCTTTGCTTAAACGACGGAAACATCCCAACCAAGCGTAGGTTCGCTCGACTACCCATCTTTTCGGTAACAGGACAAATCCTTTTTGGTCATCGCTCCGCTTGACCACTTCCAATGCCCATCCGTAGCGTTCCTTGATTTTAGACAGAAGTTTCTGACCCCCTATCCGCCCGAATACTCCGACCCCGTTTAACTCCTCCTTCCACGGCGTTCAAACAACCGTTCGACCTTGGGAATTAAGGATAAGATTCCCAAGGCTAAGAGAGTGCTGAGAATGGCCGTCGCTTCTCGCCCCATCCCTGCCGCTACGCCGATGGCCGCCGTTAGCCATATGCCCGCCGCCGTGGTCATCCCCTTAGCCTCCTCTTGGTGCCTTCCTATAATGATCGATCCGGCCCCAAGGAATCCCACCCCAGCGATCAAGCCCTGCAACACACGAGTTAAATCTGCGATCGATGCCCCAGATTGTTGAGGAATGAGGACGAAGAGTGCTGCCCCGAAAGAAACCAGCATATGCGTTCGCAACCCTGCCGCCTTGCCCTTGATCTCCCGATCGTACCCCAGTAGACCACCAAGGATCGCCGCAAGCAGGAAGCGTAAAATGATGCGGATAATTTGAGCCACATCGGTGATCTCGGAGAATTCCGATAGCACAGTATTCCATATCACTTGCCACACACCCGTAGTCCCTCCTTACTTTGGCTGTACTTCATTCTACAAAGTTGGCTGTAATTTCTTTATTGATGTCCGATCGTTCTACCGATAGATTGCATCATCAATCGTGACTCGGAAAAACTCACCCTCTGACTCAAACCGCTCAGTGCCAAAGTACCATCCAATCCGCAGACGGGTCGGAATGGTATAGCCACAGAATGTGCCTTCTTCCTCTATAATTCCACCGAAGTCCACATAATGAGACTTAGACAAAAAACAAATCGAGAAAAGCCTCAACTCCAATCCCCGCTTGGGATTTACTTCGAGAAGCCCAAAATCGCTGAAACCCAGATATATCAAGGAAAATCATAAATCGAGGTTAACCCTTTGTCCCGTAATGGTTTGAGCCTTTTTTGCTGACCGAAAACGCCTAAGTCCCATTAACATCGATCACTCGAATCGCTTCGCACTCGCAAAGATTACACTGGACTTTACCCAAACTTTCAACTCCCGAACAAGGGCAATCTGGTCGCGATTTGATGCCTCTACTGACTTGGTAGTTATGGCTGGCTCGTGAGATAGTACAAGATAATCCTTTACCTTGGCAGAAGCCTCTTCCACAAAACTCTCTGACTCCTGGAAGGGTCGCTCAGGGTTTTGGGGAAATTTTAGCGGTGATTGGTACACCCGCCTGTTTCCCCAAAACCCGAGGAAAATCCCAGGGCTGGCCTAAAGGCAAAAAACGGACTCCAAAAATCCCTTATCCTACGGTCAAAAAACGCTATTCTGCCCCGCCTAAATCGAAAAAGACCGCATCTTAATCCTTCATCCTGCTTTTATCTCTTTCTCAGTCTTTTATCCCTAGCTGTGCCAATTTGGGCTGCAAATTAGTCTAAACAGAAGTTATGATTCTTATTTAACCATCTTTTAACGGCCGCATTTTCACAGTCTTGTTTTTGATGCCCATCTTGTTTTTTAATGAATTCTGGCTCTAAATTAACTACTTGTTTTTGCTTAGGAGACACCACCCTAGGTGTGACACAGCCATGAAAATAAGTTGTAGTTCCATTTCGATGATTACGACAGTTACAATGAGGGCAATTAATTTTCTTGGATGAGAAATATTCTGTGCCATCTAACGCCACTAAAATTTCTCCATCTAAGTAGAGAAACTTTTTCAAAACTCCCTTTTCCTTTAACCATTGATAGACTTTTTGAAAAGTCCTAGAGACAGTAGAGGCTGGCACTGGCTCTGGCTCTAACAGATTTCTTATTTGATTATCCCCAGGAATTTTTTCAATTGAAAATAAACTTTCAGCATTATCTTTTCCCTTATTGCTTTTCATTAAACGTTGATGGTCTAAAAAAGACGGCGACTGAGTAAAAAAGACTGAAAATGCAGCCATCACGGCATCTTCTACCTGATATTTTGTATTATTTCTAGGTTTCCTCTCATCGAGTAAATCATGTAATTCTTGACGTAAAAATTGCATTAATTCCGAAATTTCTAGGGTTGCCGCTTTTTGAGCCATCTTGGAATAATTTGACGTGCTGGTGGATTTCTAACTCACCCATTTTACCTTAGCTGACAATAATTATAAATTTTTATTTCCCTTGAATTCCTTATTCTAAAAACAGAACTATCTTCCTGAATTTACCCCGTTCGTTCTCAGCCAATCCCTTTGATTGCTTGAGTATTTATACTTAATTTATCCAACCAATTGTTTTTTTAGTGATCGCCTCTCCCTGAAAAATAGTCACTTTCTACTATATTTTGCCTTCCAAAATCGGGGTTAATGCTCTATTTATTTCAAAATGAGAATTGCTGCTGATCACTGATTCTAGGCTAATTTAATTGCTGCCGTGACTACCTCTTCTAAAGACTCTAACCAATGAAAGTTAACATCAGCTAAACTCTGACTGAGATCGATCGCTTTGCTGTCAGCTAGGACGCGAAAAATTATTTGTG
>NZ_JADBUP010000012.1:0-36991 GCF_020245605.1 Microcystis sp. M061S2
CAATTCCTAATAGTCTTTTAGTTTGTTTCGGATATTTTTGAATGTATTCCCAAGTGTAGTTTTTCATGGCTTTTTTTGAGTTACTATTTGTTTTATTATATCCTATTATTGTGATTTAATTAAATTATGGAGAGGTCTAATTTAATTGAAACCACTTACTTACTAATATCATTTTTCAAAAGTAATGAGAGACTTAGTTGATCATTTCAAAGCGCAATTGCTCTCTGAAAAGGGAATTTCGCTCTCAGATGTTAGTCACGATTATTGAAAATTGGTATAATTTAGGAGAAATTTTGACTTTCTTATTCTATTAATATGCCAACTTATCCTGATATCTCCAGTCAAGCTTTTAAACATCCCCTAGATCAGCAGGCTGAACAGGCCTTAAGATCGGTTCCAGGGTTTGATTTATTAGCGAAAAGTTTTTCCGAATATCTCTATGAACGTCCCCAGCAAATTTTATTAATGGGCAATGATCTAAAAGTCGGCCCGCGTCAATACGCCACTTTATACGGCATCTATCGCCAATGTCTGCGGGATTTAGATATGTCCCCAGAGCCGAATCTTTATGTCAGTCAAAACCCTTTAGCGAATGCCTATTCTTTGGGTTCAGAACATCCCTACATTGTCTTTAATACTGCCCTTTTAGACCTCTTAGATGAAGAAGAAATTCGGGTAATTCTTGCCCACGAATTAGGTCATTTAAAATGTGATCATAGTATTTTAATTCAACTGTCTTTTTGGGTGATGGGGGCGGCTAATTTCCTTGGGGACATCACCTTAGGACTAGGAAAAGCCATTACTACCGGTCTAGTTTATGCCTTTTATGAATGGCGCAGAAAAGCCGAATTATCCGCAGACAGAGCCGCTTTATTAGTTACCGATGATTTAAATTTAGTCCTGAGAACTTTAATGAAATGTGCAGGAGGAAGTCAAAAATATCTGCATGAATGCAACTTAGAAGAATTTATTCGCCAAGGGGAAGCCTACCGACAATTAGACCAAGATAACTTAAACCAGATTTATAAATTTATCATTTATAATGGCGGGAATGGTTCCTTTTTAACCCATCCTTTTTCCGTGGAAAGAGTGCATTATCTACAGGAATGGTTTAACTCGGAATCCTATCGTCAAATTCGCCAGGGAAACTATGCCAAAACAGGAGTAAAAAGCTCGATTAATGTTGATGCTAATGATAGCGAAAGCGAAAGATTGAGGCGACAAATAGCAGAACTACAGGCAGAAATTGAACGGGCAAAAAGACAAAGAAACCGTGAATAATCTATACGAAGGCAAAAGGCAAAAGGCAAAAGGCAAAAGGCAAAAGGCAAAAGGCAAAAGGCAAAAGGCAGCTTTGTTCTCCCCACACCCCACACCCCACACCCCACACCCCACACCCTTTACTGATCACTGAAAATTCTCTTGTCTGTGTTTTGCCGATTTGGTGAGTACAATAGAGGTATCGGGGACCGAGAATAGCAATTCTCCCTACGATGATCCATAAACACTTACCCCTACTCTCTCTTTTTTGTTCTACTGCCCATGCTCCAAGATACCCAATCCATTCGTTACTATCAAAGACTAACCGATGACATGGTGGATCTTTGGCACCGTGGCTCGCGTTTTGATGAGATCCGGCTATATGTAGAAGGCTATTTAGCCTGTTTACGCGATTCTAGTTCCATAGAACCCTATCTAATTCATCGTCTCGAAGAAGAAATATTTCGCTTTCTGCGAGATCCTTCTAATTTTGAATATCTCTCCCCCCAAACCCAAACCCAAACTGAAGCAGATTATGGCTATTATTAACCCCAGTTCGGGTTAAGGGAATTTGGCCATCAGTTCCGGAAAAAGAATCGGATTGACTGGCTAGAATAGCCTCAGGATTAGACCTCTTGCACACAGCAGAATTCAGGAGTTAGCAGTCGGGAGACAGGGCGATTTTTACCAGAGATCTACTGAGCTTGACAGGAACGAGATTGGGTCATCTGTAGAACAATAGTATCGATCGCTTTCACCAAGGCCTGTCCAGAAACCCGTTGATTATTAACGATAATGCTAAATAACATCGGTCCTTGCTGGGGGTTTTCTAGATAACCCGATAGGGCCCGCACACCGGTAAGAGTGCCGGTTTTAGCGTAAACTGTGCCAGTGGCGGCCGTCTGACGCATCCGGTTTCTCAGGGTGCCACTAATTCCCGCCACAGGTAAGGAAGCATAGAAAGTATCGCGATTAGGAGAATAATACATCACCCGCAAAATTTCCACGATCGAGCGGGGAGTAGCGGTATTACGGCGGGATAATCCCGAACCATCGGCTAAACTAAAACCACTGGGATTGATGCCCAATTGTGCCAAGATGGCAGTAACATTTTTAGCACCGCCGATAAAGCGAAAAAGAGTGTCAGCGTAGAAATTATTACTTCTCTGATTAGTGATATTCACCCAATCGCGCAGGGATTTTTTCTGAATTGTCGTTTCCGGGTTCATCGCTTGTAAAGCGGCAGCCGTGGTAAATAACTTTGTATTAGAAGCGGGGATAAAATAGCGATCGGCGTTATGACTATAAATAACTGTTTGGCGATCTATAGATTCGATTAATATACCCCACTGATTGGGAGCTTGACTGATAATTTTATCGATATTTGCCCCAATCAATTGAGTACAGGTATTATCGATGTTATTGTTTTCTGGCGGGGGAACGTATAATTCTATGGATTCGTTCGACGAGGAAGGAGCGGGATAAACAGACAGATTAACTTGAGCGATGCCAGGGTAGGCCAAAGCGATAGTGGCTACACTGGCCACTGTCAGGGAATTAAGGCAATTGAGGAGTTGTTTCATGCTGTGTTTGTCTAAGAGTCTGGTTTCCGTAAGCGTTCGCACTATTGTACCAGTTGCCGCTCAAGTGTCAAAGTTACCTGTCTAACAGATTTTAGCCGCTAATTCACACCAATGCCAGAGAAGAAAGCTTGTCATAGCCCGGAACTGCACTGATACCGCTTGACTGGTGGGAATTTTTCTGGGTTCCAAAATCGTGCTATTTTGATACTGTTGACATTGCTGATGACAATTTGGGGATAATAAAAAGCAAAGTGTAGGAGAGATGATTCCAAAATAATGACGAATACCAGCCGTCAAACTGTGCTAGAGACGTTAAACTTACAAAAAACCTATCGGACGGGATTCTGGTTAAATAAAAAAATCGAATCCTTGAAAAACTGTACTTTAATTGTCCATGAGGGCGAAACCTTTGGATTATTAGGCCCGAACGGGGCCGGCAAAACCACGCTCTTAAAAACCCTTTTGGGGATTGTCCGACCCACTTCCGGACGGGCCTTGATTCTCGGTCAACCAATTGGCGATCGCTCGGTCAGGCAACGCATCGGCTATCTTCCTGAAAATGCCTACTACTACGACTATCTCACCGGCTGGGAATTCCTACAATTAATCGGCGGCATTTTTCAAATTCCCTCTTCTGTGCAGAAAAAACGCATTCCTGAATTATTGGATTTAGTGGGATTAGAGCGCAAAACTGCCCAGAAAAAACAATTGCGTCAATATTCTAAGGGAATGATGCAACGGATCGGTATAGCTCAAGCATTAATCAATGATCCAGAATTAGTCTTTCTCGATGAACCGATGTCGGGACTGGACCCTATCGGTCGCTATCAGGTGCGAGAAATTATTCACTCCCTCAAACAAAGGGGGAAAACCATCTTTTTTAACTCTCATATTCTCTCCGATGTGGAACAAATTTGCGATCGCATTGCCCTGTTAGCTCGGGGAGAATTACTTTGTGTCGGTTCCCTCGACCAAATTCTCGGTCGTGCTGATGTCTATCAGGTGATTGTTCAAGGTGGTAGGGAGGAGCAACTACAGCAATGGCTCCTCGGTTTGCATTGGCGCGATAATTGTTGGCACGGACAATTACAGGGAGAACCCGATGCTTTTCTGGCTGCCCTGTCTAGTATGGATGCTCGCTTGATTAGTCTTAATTTAGCTCGTGCTTCCCTAGAAGAATTTTTTATCGACCAATTACGTCAGCGCGGTATTGCCTCTAGTCAATAGGCACTCTCAGAGCAAATCCGTTTTTAATAGTAGCCAAGAAACATCCTCTCAGATTTGGTCAGGATTAATGCCCAATTCCCGCAGTTTATTGGCTAATCTTTCCGCTCGTTGTTTTTCCTCGTTATAGCTGGTGAAAGCTTGTCCATCGGGATAAAAAAGCAACATTTCTGGTTCCCCCAACTGAAAACGAATACCTAAACGGGGACTAACCCAATTATCGAGAGTTTCCAGAATTTCTAGCTGATTTTCCCCTCTTATCCAACCACTGCCATCATTTTTATGGGGATCATAAAGATAATACTCCTCGACCCCATAACGCTGATAAAATAGCTGTTTTTTGGCCATTTCCGTGAGGGTGTTACCCGGAGAGAGGATTTCAAAAACCACCTGGGGACTAATGTTATTTTCTAGCCATTGTCGATAGGAACCTCTTTCCCCTTTTGGTCTTCCAAAAACCACCATGATATCTGGCGCTTGACGCAGTTTATTATCATTTTCCACGGGATACCAAAGTAAATCCCCCGCAACAAAGACATCAGACTGCTCGCGAAATAGCCAGTCTAAATTAGTTTTAATCGTCGTGATCCAACGAAATTGTAGGGTATTATCGGCCATAGGTTGACTATCGCTATCGGGGTAGATAATTTCAGTGACGTTAGTTTTATCTAGTTGCGAAACCATAAGACTAAGTTAAAAGTAAAAAATATAATTCTATAATAGCGGGCATTTGTATTATATAGCAATTCGTCGTCTGGGTTAGCAAGGCCTAGGCCACCATCCCTTGACAAATAGGATAAATTGTGCATTACTATATCTCCCTCCATCCTGATATTTTTCTGAAGCTAGAAGGGTATAGTAAGAAAGATTCCGATTACCGCTTATTGAGATAAATCTATTATGATTATTTACTTTATTCATGGAGTGGCCACAAGAGACGCTAGTTATGCCAATAAATTAATTAAACTAATTGAAGAAGAATGTAAACGCAAAAATCGGGCGATTCCCTACTGTTATGCAGGATTTTGGGGAAATGTCCTCAAAGGAACCGAAAAATTATGGCGAGATATCGACCAAGAATTACAGACACAAAAACAGAAAAATAGTAATTTTAACCCCGAGCAATCCTTTCGCTATCAAAATTTTAGAAAAGAGTATTTATCTTATTTTATCGGTGACGCATTTAGCTATTTAGGCAGCGATCGAGGAAAACAAATTCGCCGCATTATTGCCGAGCAATTAATCGATCTTGTTCAAGCTTATCCCCGGGAAACCGAATTACATATAGTTGCCCATTCTTTGGGTACTGTAATCCTTTGGGATCTGTTATTTTCTGAGCGTTTTGACCCGAAGGATCCCGCTCATGAAATTCGTAATCTTATCGGTAAAGAACGGGGCAAAGTTTCCCTATCTAGTGTAACAACAATGGGTTCACCGATCCCATTTTTAAATCTAACTCTAGGCATTGATACTAATCAAATTGAAAAATTTATTACCCAGCATCAAGGCCAGCGTTTGCTCTGGAATAATCTGATCAATTCCTCCGATATTATCGCTTATCCAATTCGTCCTCTTTTTGATTCTATAACCGATGTATCCAAGATTTTGATGAGCGATTATTATCTAGAAGCGACTGGCAATATTTTTGATTCTGTAGAAATTGCTGCTGTTGTCTTAAATTCCCTTAATGCTCATACCTATTACCTAGCATCAGATAAAGTGGCCAAAAATATCGTAGAGACAATTTATTTTGATCAGCAGGATTATAATCATGGTAATAGTTACAGTAATAACACTTGTGTTGATCTTGCCATAGAAAGAATAGCTAAAATATCTGGGGTGACTAAAGATGTGGTAAAAATGAAACCTTTAAAAGAAAAAATATTACTAGAAGGTAAATTTAAAGATGCCAGTGGTTATATTTATTTAAGCTCAGATTTATATCGTGTTCATCATGTTTATATACAGGACAATCATCAAAATATTGTATATGCTGTATATGTGGGCTGGATTCATGTAGAGGGATTGAAAAATTCTGTCACCGAAATCATCAGACAGCTATGTTATGTCAACGATGAAGCAAAGAATAGCTAATAGCTGCGCTATACTGCCATTATTGAGATTAAACCAGCATTTATGAATCAATCCCCCCGTATTCTAGCACTCGATTTTGATGGTGTTCTTTGTGATGGCATGATCGAGTACTTTCAGATTAGCAAACGCACCTATGAAACCCTTTGGCCGGAAATAATTCCCGAGGATTTTTTCCCGAGGTTTTCGCAACTTCGTCCCGTTATCGAAACCGGTTGGGAAATGCCTTTACTGTTGCGATCGCTCGTTCTCGGTATTCCCGACGAGGAAGCTTTAAATAATTGGCCGTTAATTCGGCAAAATCTGCTAGAAAGGGAGAAAATAGCGAAAAAAGTTCTCTCAAATGCTCTCGATGGTCTTAGGGATCGATGGATTGAGTCGGATCTAGAGTCTTGGTTAGCCTTACATCAATTTTATCAACCCGCAATCGATCGCCTAGCCTCTCTTTTAGACTCGGATTTTTTGGTTTATATCATCACTACAAAAGAAAGCCGTTTTGTCAAGCAATTGTTACAAAAAGTAGCAATTAATTTTCCGGCAGCGAGATTAATTGGCAAGGAAATTAAACAGCCGAAATACCTGACTATTCAGCAAATACTGGCTGATTTACCAGAATCTCCCGCTAATTTGTGGTTTGTCGAGGATCGTCTCGATGCTTTGGAATTAGTGGAGCAACAAGCAGATTTAAACGATGTGGGCTTATATTTAGCCGATTGGGGATATAATACGGCTCAAATGCGCCAAAAAGTTGCTCAAGATACCCGTATTAAACTGTTATCCCTATCTCAATTTGCGGCAGACTTTACCCACTGGTAGAGTCGGTGACGAGGAATATGACACTGATAACTGATAACTGATAACTGATGCTGCTATACTAAAAAGCGTAGTCGTTATGAGTTGCATTTACGGTTATGACTGTCGAGAATTTAGTCATTATTGGTTCGGGACCCGCGGGATATACAGCGGCGATTTATGCGGCGCGTGCGAACTTAAAACCCTTGATGTTTGAGGGTTTCCAAGCGGGAGGCATTCCGGGGGGACAATTGATGACCACCACAGAAGTAGAAAATTTCCCCGGTTTTCCCGAAGGAATCACCGGTCCGAAGCTGATGGAAAGAATGAAAGAACAGGCCGAAAGATGGGGGACCCAATGCTATACCGAAGATGTTATCTCGGTGGATTTAAGTCAGCGTCCTTTTACCATTCGTTCCACGGACCGGGAAGTTAAGGCCAATAGTATTATTATCGCCACGGGAGCCACTGCCAAACGCTTAGGATTACCCAGCGAGGCCCAATTCTGGAGTAACGGCATTTCCGCTTGTGCTATCTGTGACGGTGCTACACCGATATTTAGAGAGGAAAACCTCGCTGTCATCGGTGGCGGTGACTCGGCGGCAGAAGAAGCCGTATATTTGACTAAATACGGCTCTCACGTCCATTTATTGATACGCGGGGAAGCGATGCGTGCCTCGAAAGCAATGCAGGACCGGGTGTTAAATAATCCGAAAGTTACCGTTCATTTTCACACCCAAGCACTGGATGTGTTCGGTACAGGCAGTAAAATGGAGGGATTACGCATTAAAAACTCGCAAACGGGAGAAATTAGCGAATTAGCCGTTAGAGGTTTATTTTATGCCGTCGGTCACACTCCCAATACTTCCCTATTCCAAGGACAACTAGAATTAGACGAGGTGGGTTATGTGAAAGTCAAACCGGGGACTGTTGCTACCAGCGTCGAGGGGGTTTTTGCCGCCGGAGATGTGCAGGACCACGAATACCGTCAGGCAATCACTGCCGCAGGTACGGGGTGTATGGCGGCGTTATTGGCAGAAAGATGGTTATCGGAGCATAATTTAATCCAAGAATACCGTCAATCAGCCACTTCTGAACATTACGAGACGAAAACCGTTAGCGAAACCCCGGCCGATACGGAGGAAACTTTTGATATTAACAAAACCCGTCATGTTGGGGGTTATGCTTTGCGGAAATTATTCCACGACGGCGATCGCTTGTTAATGGTAAAATATGTTTCTCCCACCTGTGGCCCCTGTAAAACCCTGAAACCGATTTTAGATAAAGTGGTCGATGAGTACGATGGCAAAATTTATTTTGTGGAAATTGACATCGAAGCTGACCCGGAAATTGCCAAAATGGGTCAAGTAACTGGTACTCCCACGGTACAATTCTTTAAGGACCGGGAATTAGTCAAGGAAATGCGCGGAGTCAAACAAAAAAGCGATTTTCGTCAAGTAATTGAAAGTTATCAATAATCAGTTATCAATAATCAGTTATCAGTTATCAGTTATCAGTTATCAGATATGAGTTTTGAGTTTACTGTTTACTGAAAAAGCTCCCCACACCCCACACCCCACACCCCACTTCCCCACACCCCATGCTAGAGGCTTTACAATTTGATTTTATGCGCCATGCGATTGCCGCAGGAATATTAGTTAGTATTGCCTGTGGGATTGTGGGTACTTTGGTAGTAGTTAATCGCGTGGTTTTTATCAGTGGGGGAATCGCTCACGCTGCCTATGGAGGGATAGGAATCGGTTATTTTTTTGGGATTAATCCCCTGGTGGGGGCGATATTTTTTACCTTTTTTTCGGCTTTAGGTATGGGGTTTTTACAGCGTCGCATCCGCGAGAGAGCCGATACTTTAATCGGGGTGATGTGGGCGATTGGTATGGCGATTGGGGTAATTTTTATTGATTTAACCCCTGGTTATAAAGCTGATTTAATGAGTTATCTTTTTGGCAGTATTTTAACTGTACCGAGGGATGATTTATGGATAATGGCGGGCATAGATATATTAATTATAGCCTTAGTTAGTATCTTTTATAAGGAGTTGTTAGCCATATCTTTTGATGAAACCTTTGCGATTATTCGTAATATTCCCGTGGAGGTAATTTATTTGGGTTTAATGGGAATAACCGCTTTAACTATTGTGGCAGTAATGCAGGTGGTAGGATTAATTATGGTAATTGCTTTGTTAACTATTCCCGCCGCTATCAGTGGACAATTTGTTAAAAATATGAAGGGAATGATGGTCCTAGCGATTATCTTAGGAATTGTCTTTACTTTGGTTGGTTTATGGTTATCCTATAGTTTAAATCTCACCTCGGGGGCGACAATTATTTTAGTGGCAGGATTGGGTTATTTAATCAGTCTTGCTTGGAAACCTTTCATCCTCACTATCACCAGAAAAATAGCTAATCTTTAAAGCTCTCCCCTAGTTGTGGTGATATAGCATTTATCTTAATAGTGAGGTATGAGGTTTTTATTTTCGGGAGACAGGAGCCAGTCGTTAATACCAAGTTAGGTTATACTTCATATTTATGATAAACGCCGTAATTTAAAGAAAAAATACCAAATCCGTGTTAATCGCAATGATGATGAAATCCCGAAAGATATACTGTGACTAGATTTATCAATAATTTTGCCCGGCGGATTTGGTAAAATCAAGTAATTAATCGAGTTCATCAAACAAAAGTTCCTCTAGAATCGGTCCCATACCGTCATCATCGGGGGAAACTAATTCAACTTTCCCGTCCGCATCACCGACGGCTAAGAATAACAAAGGAGCAAGGGGACTGTAAATCGAGTATTTTTGGTCTTCGGAAAAGAAACTGGCGAGAAATTGCAATTCTTCCGGCTCTGATGACGAGGAAGGTTCATCGCTATCGATTTCTAAACTGAGAACATTATCTTCTTCCAGGGGAGGCAATTCACCACTAACAGTCAAGGTGTGAGCAGTGGATTTGAGCAATAGGTCTAATTCTGCTAAAACTGCCTTAGCATCGGCAAAAATCCGCTCGATTTCCTCGCTATCTTCGATTAAGAAGGCATCAGATTCTTCTTCCTCCGATTCCTCATCCCAAGCTAGAATCATCACCGGGGTATCCACGGGGACAAGAAGCATATAGGTAAGGTCATCGGTTTCATAGGCATTCTCAATATAACAGTCTAGCGATCGACCTTGCTCATCCCAGAGGGTTATGACATCCGCTTCTTCGAGTTCGTTTTCTTGAAAATTAAATTGAGGGGACATAGGCTCTCAAACGCTAATGATTGAATCAGAATATCATGAGATGCTCCTCAATCAAGCCAAGAATTCTGGTGCAAATGTTGAAAACCCTGTACATCAGTTAAATTGTATTGTAGGGGCGTGATGGTGATAAAATTCTCGCCAATAGCGCGTACATCCGTAGGCACTTCCGGGGGTAAATGGCTGTAGTCCGGTTGTTCGATATCTTCCACCACTTCCCCAATTAACCAGTAATAACTTTTACCCCTGGGGTCCAGTCTTTTCTCGAAGGTTTCCTCGTAGCGTCGCAATCCCTGCCTAGTGATTTTCACTCCCTTGATTTCGGCACTACTAACCGGAGGGACGTTGACATTGAGCAAAGTGGCAACAGGAAAAGGGTTAAGGGTAACTTTCCTGACTAAAGTGAGGGTAAAATCCGCGGCCGGTTGGAAATCACAGGCTTTAAAACTGGCCAGACTAACGGCAATACTGGGAATACCTTCGATTAATCCCTCCATGGCCGCGGAAACCGTGCCAGAATAGAGGATATCGGTGCCGAGATTAGACCCGTGGTTAATGCCGGCTAAAACTAAATCAGGAGGCTCTTTGAGGACGGCACTAAGGGCAAATTTTACCGAATCGGCGGGAGTTCCCGAGCAGGACCAGGCAATCACCTCGGGATGAAAAATTCCTTCCACCTGTTCGGCCCGGATGGGATGGTGTAAGGTTAAGCCATGACCGGTGGCAGAGCGCTCGCCGTCGGGACAAACTACGGTGACTTGATGACCGGCGGCAGCGAGGGTGTTGGCAAGGGTGCGGACTCCTAGCGCGGAAATACCGTCATCGTTACTGATAAGTAATTTTAAAGAGCGATCGCTAGTCATGGGAAATTTCTGCTCTACTGCGCCGGCTAGTGGTATAATGTAATAGTATTTTATCGTGGGTACGTAGCTCAGAGGATAGAGCACCAGGTTCCGGTCCTGGGTGTCGGGGGTTCGACTCCCTCCGTACTCGTTCAGTAATGTAGGGTTGATTCATGAATCAACCCTACCCGTTGGGGGTTTATGGGGTTTTAGTTCAATTTCCCCACTTCATCATTCATAATTCCCCTACAGGTTTTGATAAGCTTTGATGGTGGCAATTTTGACGCTTTCGGGGACGAGGGGAAAGGTAGTTAATATATGTTGAAATTCTGTTAGGGTTAATTCATACAAGTGGGCAACTATTGCATCTAATTTCGCTCTAATTGCCATTCTTTCTGCTTCTTCTGTTACTCCATTTTTATGGGAACCTATCCCCACTTCTTTCGCTAATTGCTCAAATTCTTCTGTAGTACAAATCAATTTTGCCGCATTTTCTACTATCTCCTGAAAGTATTTATCTCCCTCTTTTAGTCGGGGGATAGGAGTTTGATAGATGTAGAACATATTAATATTAGCAGATACTTTTTGTCTAGCACAAAAATCAATAATTAGTGAATTTAAAATTGCTTCTAAAAATATTAATTCGGTGTTAGAAATCGAAATGTCTGAAGATACTAAAATAGAATTGCCACAGAAAACATTTTTAGGAATTGTCCCTACTATTAATGTTCTAATATCAGTATTTCTAGCAATTGACCGAAATCCTAAACGATAGGTTTGATAGTCTAAGATTTGACCTTTATCGACTTCACCGCGTTTTAATAAAGCTTGTCTTGCTTCTTTTTCATCTAACCAGTATTTCGGTAAAGCATACCGATGGGTGAATTGATGAATCATTTTTCCTTCGTAGAGGGGTAGTCTTCCTTCTGCGGGTTCAGTTTTAAATAAATAACTATCATTAGTCATGTGAAATTCTGATGTTAACTTGAGATTCCATGTATCGGGAAGGGTTTCTCCTAGCAGAGGAAAACGAGACATTTTTTCTGCGATATGAATATCTATATCTTGTTTAAATTCCATTACCGAGAGGGAATCGGGGGATAGTTTGCGGATTAAATCGACGCTAATTACTAAACTATCTTTATGGGGAAAACGTTGTAATTCCTCAACATCGTGACGCATAAATTCCACAGGAAAGGAAAGAGTTTGTTTATTTTTCTCAAAAGTTATAATGACAAACTTAAAGCGACTATCTACACCTTCAAAAATTGTTTTACGATTTTCAAAACAAAATAATCCTGTCACATTTGTCTGAGAAAATAACATTTCTCGCAGTTGCTTGGTTCCCAAATCGGTATAAATTCCACTGGGAATAACTATTCCACATTCTCCCCGGGGATGGAGGAGATTAAAACATTGTTCAACAAAAAGCTTATAGAGATTAATATCCGTCCCTTGCTTTTTACCATTGACAATAGAGATTTGATTTTTATATTGTTCCGAGGAACGAAAATAGAGACTAACGTGGGGGTATTGACTTTGATATTCTAACCATGCTTGAGCGATTTCGGGATTAGTTAACAGTTTTTTCTGTTCCTTTTCAAACGTCTTAATGTCCATTTTATTTTTAGTCACCAAGTCGCTATGCTGAGAAAAAAATTCTTTCGCTTGGGGTTTAAAGACTTCCCAGGGGGGATTGGTGATAATCACATCAAAACCACCTTTTTCTGTAATCAGTTTATCGAAGTGATAACCCCAGTGGAAGGGTTTCAGGGATTGCATATCAGAAAGAGTTAATAAACGTTTCTTTGCTTTTCCCGTTAATTGTGCGGATTCGTACTTAATTGACAACTTACCGCTAAACTCATCTAAGAGAATTTGGTTTAATTTCTGCACCGATTCGCGGTTGACATCCTCGATGTGATTGCGTAACATCTGGAGACGGTTTTCTTGGGGGGTTCCCTCTACTTCTCCCAATCGAAAAGCGTGTTCTTTGTATAATTCAATACTGCGGTTTTTTTCCGCGAGAATTGCCTGATAATTTTGCGCGGTGAGGGTTTGCAGAATGTTTTCCTCTCCCATGAGATTAAAACTTTTTTCGTCCACGCGAATTAACCCGATGAGGGAATTTCCCGACATGATATTAAAATCAATATTCGGTAAGGGTTCCAATTCTGTCACCGATTGTGCGGCAGCAACTAAAGCGAGAAATAAACGCAGTTTCGCGATTTCCGTCGCTTCCTCCATGATATCGACACCGTAGAGGTTATCGGAAATAATTCTTTTTTTGATGTAATATCCGAGGGAGGGATGGGATTTTCTTACCTCTGTTAACCACTGTTTTAATTTACTGTCTCCCCGTAGTTCAATTGTCCCAATCACCGCGCTATAAATTCCGATTAATGTCTTCATCGCAGCCACTAAAAAAGCACCGGAACCACAGGCAGGGTCTAAAATAGAAAGCTGGGGAAGAATATCTTCAATCAGAAGCTGACAGAGGGGAGAATCGAGATTAATTAGTAGTTCAGAAATACTGGCAAATTGTTTGCGGGGATAATGTTGATTGCTTCTCTCGACAATCCATTTATTAATCGTCCTATCACAGAGATATTCAGTAATCTCCGGACGGGTATAGTAAGCACCGAAAGCTTTTTGGTTGATATACTTTTCAAAGATATATCCCAAAACATCGGGGTTAATTTCGTCATCGCTTCCCCCCGGAGTGTCGTCAAGGTTCCAAGAGTAACGGGAGAATAAATCGAGGATATTCTCAAATGCTTGGTCATCAATACAAATGTTTTGATAAAGATTTTCGAGGGGATGTTGGAGAAATAATCCTCCGTTAAGATATTTGACTTTTCCCACCAATGCAGTTACTGTCTCATCTCGTTGGGATTCTGGTTTAGCGAATGCTTGAAAAAAGAGGGTTTGCAGAAACTGACGATAAAATAAATTTTTCCCGCGTCGTTGACTTGCTTGTAATTGGTTTTGCAGATAGTTGAAGTCGTTATCGATAAATCCCTTGCGCTGCAGGAAATAGACGAACATTAAACGATTGAGAATAACCGAAGTGTACCATTTTCGATCGCTTTCTCGATCGATTCCTTGGATAAAGGGGAGGAACTGTAAATGCTCTCGCTGAAATTCCTGATAAAATTTCTTGGTAATCTTTTCGATATCGAAACCTTTTTGTAAACGATGGGCCACCTCCACCACGGAGGGTTCCCCATCTTCAAAATCGGTGATATCGAGGACTAATTCCGCTAGTTTACCGAGAAATAAATCTCCCGGTTGTCCTTTTATATAAAGATGGTCACGGATATAACTTTTACTTCCCTCTCTTTTTACCCAGTACCATAAACTGCGTGTCCGTCCCCCATCGACGAAAATTAGCAGATTTTCGGCAATTCTTTCGATAACTTGCTGGTGAATGTCCCGACGAAGTTTCGCATCGGGTATATCGGTAGTTGTCACCTCTAATACTGCTACTCCCGACACTTCCGCAATCCGTTGACAGGGATATTCTTGGTTGTCAACGGTGATACTAATAGTTTTTTTTGCGCGAGGATGAGACCATCCCAATTCCTCGATAAACAGTTCCCCAAATTGGAAGTTAGATAATAAGTCACGAGTCCGGGAGAAGTTGAGGGACATAATGGACCTCTTGGAAAAATTAAAAATTGTTGTTAGGGTTAGGAGTCACGGAGGTTTGATCCCCCTAAATCCCCCTTGATAAGGGGGACTTGAATTGGTTTAGATCCCCCTAAATCCCCCTTGATAAGGGGGACTTGATAAGGTTAGATCCCCCTAAATCCCCCTTGATAAGGGGGACTTGAATTGGTTTAGATACCCCTAAATCCCCCTTGATAAGGGGGACTTGAATTGGTTTAGATACCCCTAAATCCCCCTTGATAAGGGGGACTTGAATTGGTTTAGATACCCCTAAATCCCCCTTGATAAGGGGGACTTGAATTGGTTTGATCCCCCTAAATCCCCCTTGATAAGGGGGACTTAAGAAGGTTGAAATAGACCCAAGGAACAAATAATCTGAGGTTCTTGGGTGGATTCTTGTGGGTGAACAATACAGAGACGGTCATCTTTATATAAAGATACCAGTAAGTCTGCCAATTGTCGGTCACTGATGCCAGTTCTTAAACCACGATTTAAGCAATCGAGAGCCGACTGTCTAAGGGGATAATGATACAATTGGTCGAGAGCCTTGCATAAATCCTCATGAGCAAACAGATCATCCTTACTATCTTGAGAATACCTTTTTAAGCGCTCGTAGGTCTTAAATTTTGCTCCCGTCAATCGTCCCAATTTAGATCCGGAGTTGTTTTCCTCCTCCGCAATTAATTCTGTCCCTTTTTGTACTAACTGATGGTGTTGGGGATGGGGGGGAATGGCCGGGGTTTGGGGATGACAGGCAGCGGACCGTAAAATAGTTAATTGGGATTGAGTCACACTATTTCCCTGCTTATCAATCCATGCTAAAGCATCATTCCCCCCGGCAGTTTTTAGATAAACCATGACTCCCTCCGGATGGGTTGCTGTCCCACTATGGCAACGGGTAGAATAAACCACCGGCGGCAGATCCTCTATGGTATGTTTTAAACTAGGGTCAACTTCGATCGCATTTTTCCAAATTTGATACGCTTCCGAGGTTAAATCCACTTCTTGATCCTCCTCCTCATCGATAACCTCAGATTTTTCATGATACAGATCTAATAAAGTCTGGTTATCCATCTCCTCCTCAAAAAATACCTCATCGGTCCCCACCACGTCCGCATTCTCTCGCAGTCTTTGAGATAGTCTCGTCCGCAGTTTAATAATTCTCTCCACTCCCTCCGCAGGTAAAAAGGAATAACAGAGAATCTGACTTGCTTTTTGACCGATTCTATCTACCCTTCCGGCCCGTTGAATCAGGCGAATAATTGCCCAGGGTAGGTCATAATTAACGATAATGGCACAATCCTGTAAATTTAACCCTTCACTCAAGATATCCGTCGCAACCAAGACTCGTATTTCTTCCCCCACTTGCTGAGAATTACTGCGGGGACTAAAACGATGGACCATTTCCGCAGGATTAGCAGAGTTTCCCGTCACTCCCGCAATCTTATCCACTCCCCGATTTTGCAACTGAGTGACTAAATAACTGACTGTATCGGCAAATTGGCTAAAAATTAACACCTTTTCTCTGGGATGATTCTCCTCTAACAGCTGCCATAACTTCTCTAGCTTTTCGTCGGTCTCCGGCTGCCAGGTCCCACAGGTTTGCAATAATGCTATTAAAGCCAAGGCATCGGATTTTAGGTCTTTTTTCAATGCGGGTTTAAACACCTCGGGGTTAATCCACTGAAAGCGCTTGCGATAATCACCGCTATACTTTTGATACACTTGTTCGGCTCTTTTTTGATACTCTTTTTCTAACCCGGTTATCCCCCCAGTCTCCTCGGTTTCTATACTTTCATCTTCTCCCTGAGTGACTAAATCCTCATCCAGATAACGAGTGTCTAACAAAGCTGGATCCTGACTCCCGATGGGAAGGGGTAAATTATTGGCCATGGCATGAAGGAAAATATAGTTACGGAGAATATGACGGTCAAGGGATTGCAGGAAAGCATACCCCCCACTCTCCAAACGTTTAAATAAATTCGTCCGACAAAAACCCATTAATCTTTTACCCGCACGGGATAGACTTTTTAAGATGGTTTCTTCCTCTGCTGTCCCTTGGCATCCTTTAATTAGATAATTTCCCAATCCGTAACGGGGTAACTTCAATCCGTTGAGAGTTATCACCACTGCTTCCGAATATAAACGCGCATAAACCGAGTCTTGTAGGTCAAACTTGATTGTCTTTAGTTGTCGTTGGGGAAGATAAACCCTCGACCCATCAGCAAATTTTAGATACCGACGACCCTGTTCGTCTTCTGTAGCATAATTATTTTTGATAAAACCGCGAGTCCGTCTAATCATATAGAGACGCATTAAGTCTCTCCAGTCGTCGGGAGAGTCACTTTTTTCAAAGGCTGCTAGGGACCTGACCGGAGATTGGTATCTGCGATTAAATTCGATTTCTCCTCCCAGAGATTCTAGTAGTCTTTCGGGACGAATTCCGAGATTAGTATCCTCTTGAATGAATAAACGCAGTTGATTGGACAGGTCACGATAGTTTTTATTGTAGGGAGTCGCAGTCAAGAGAATACAGCGACTTTCATTGGTGTTAACGTACTCCTGTATTACCCGATAACGTTTACCCTCCCGATTGCGTAGGTTATGACTTTCATCGATAATTACTACCCGATAGCGCCGCAGATTGGGTAATTCCTGTATAACCTGACTTAAGGGGATAATTTTCGCTCTTAATTTGTATTTATAGCTGTAATCCTCCCACATAGTTAGGAGATTTTTCGGACAAATAATTAAGATTTCTAAATCGTAGTCTTCCTGCAAAATATATGCTAGAATGGAAGCGATGCGCGTTTTTCCTAACCCCACCACGTCGCCAATTAATACCCCACCGCGTCTTTGCACATAACGAGCGGCAATTTTAATGGCCGATTTCTGAAAATCTAGTAAGTCTTGGTCAAACTGTCGGGGAATTTTGTATTCCGCTAAACCGGCTCTCGCTTCAAAGGAAAGATGGTAGGCTATTTTTAAATAGATATGATAGGGAGGAATCAGACTTTCTCTGGCCCAACTTTCGTTAATCACCTTGACAATATCCGAGGATATATCCCAACACCAAGCATCGAACCAACGATCATTAAACCACTTTTGTAATTTGGCACAAGCATCGTGGTCAAGGACATCAATATTTAATTCTCCCTGCTGTTGTAATCCCGCAAAAGTTAGATTACTACTACCCAAAAATCCCACCGTTGGGTTATTGACATCCTGTCGATGAATAAGGTATAATTTAGCATGGAGATTATAGCCCAAAAATAAGCGAATTACTAGCTTCCCCGATTGAATTTGTTTTCCCAACCGTTGCAAAGCTGCCTGATCTCGATTGCTAGGATTTCCCCAAGTTAATTGTTGGCAAAAATCCTGAACAATTTGTTTTCTTAAACGAGCGCAAGTAGCCTTATCTATATCATTTGAGCGCTTCAATAAAGACAGGGATTGCTGTAGTAATTCCTGGGGTGTTTTCTGCATACCGATCAGCAGACGACAACAGGACAAATCACCCCCGAGAAAGTGATCAATATAGGTATCGATGGACTGCCAACCGCGCAAATTAAAATAACCCACACAAAAATCAGCGCGTTGGGATGCTAATAAACTTTCGCGTAAAATTGGCAATAAATGGGACTCAATATTATCAATAATACGCGGCATATTTTTATAAAAAGATTAAGTTAATATAAGGCTTTTCTAACTGATAACTGATAACTGATAACTGAATTTACTTACTTAATCCAAATAGTTTTAACGTTGACAAATTCGCGAATACCTTCGACACTTAATTCCCGACCAAAACCGGAACGTTTAATCCCCCCAAAGGGTAAACGAGGATCGGATTTAACCATACCGTTAATAAACACACAACCGGCCTCAATTTCGGTAATTAAACGCTCAATTTCTGCGGGGTTATTTGTCCAGGCACTAGAACCTAAACCAAAGGGACTATCATTAGCTAAAGTGATCGCTTCCTCGATATTTTTGACTCGAAATAGTAAAGCCACCGGTCCAAAAAATTCCTCTTTTTCCCCCGGAGAACCAGCAGGAATATCGGTTAAAATCGTCGGTAGATAGAAGTTACCTTTCCCTTCTAAACGTTGACCCCCCACAAGAACTTTACCCCCCATAGCGACGGTTTTTTCCACTTGAGCGGCAATTTCCGAGACGATCGATAGCGTGGCCAAAGGACCAATATCAACAGTTTCATCGAGGGGATCACCAACTTTTAAAGCTTGGAATTTAGCCACCAATAACTGTTCAAATTGATCGGCGACAGTTTCCATAACAATAAACCGTTTGGCAGCGATACAAGTCTGACCATTATTTAACAATCTTGCCGTCACTGCCGTAGCCGCCGCTGCCTCGATATCGGCACTATCTAAAACGATAAAAGGATCACTACCTCCCAACTCCAAAACCACCTTTTTGATCTGTTTTCCTGCGGCGGCTGCTAAACTCATCCCCGCCGGTTCACTACCGGTTAAAGTGGCGGCTTTTACCCGTTCATCGTTAATTAAATCACTAACGCGATCGGCCCCGATCAAAAGAGTTTGAAAAGTGCCTTCGGGAAAACCAGCTTCTAATAAAATTCTTTCCACCGCTAAAGCTGATTGGGGAACATTAGAAGCGTGTTTGAGTAGGCCGACATTTCCCGCCATTAAAGCGGGAGCAGCAAAGCGAAATACTTGCCATAAAGGGAAATTCCAGGGCATAACCGCTAAAATTACCCCCAAAGGTTGATAACGGACAAAACTGCGACTAGCATCGGTGGCAATCAGCACATCTTCCAGATAACCGGCGGCATTATCGGCATAAAAACGACAAACCAAGGCACATTTGAGGACTTCTGCGATCGCTGACTTGATCGGTTTCCCCATTTCTAAAGTCATGGTTTTAGCCAATGCTACTTGATCCCGTTCCAAAATGTCCGCCGCTTGCCGTAACCACTGTCCCCGTTGACTGATGGCGGTGCGGCGATACTGCTGAAAAGTTGTCTCAGCTAGGGCCAATTTCGCCGCCAATTCCTCCGAGGTTAGAGGGGTAAAAGTCTTGAGAATTTCGCCAGTGGCAGGGTTAACTGAAGCGATACCCATATCCCATTTGTCTCCTATCGAGGGCTATATCTCTAGTTTAGTTCTCCGGTTGTCTCGCTGCTGACATAATTCGATCGCTAATTGGATTGCCGCTTGCATACTCTGGGGTCTAGCGATGCCAAGACCGGCGATATCAAAAGCCGTCCCGTGGTCTGGAGAGGTGCGAACAAAAGGTAAACCGATGGTAGTGTTAACAGCACAGTCAAAAGCCATTAATTTCACGGGAATTAAGCCCTGATCGTGGTATAATGCCAGATATGCGTCGGCGGGTTGCCCTTGACCGCTAAACCAAGCGCGTCCCGGTTCCACCCAAAGCGTATCGGGGGGGACAAGGCCGATTAATTGGGTTTGCGGGTATTGCTGCCCCATTGACTCCAACCAAGGCTGTAACCAGTCCTTTTCTTCCCTTCCCAGTTTTCCCGCTTCGCCACTGTGGGGATTAAGGCCGGATATGGCGATTTTTGGGCGATCGATGCCAAAATCTAGCTTTAAAGACTCGATCAATAGATCTAGTTTTCGGGTCATCAGATCGGGGTTAAGAGCATCGGGAACTTCTCGCAGGGGGATATGGGTAGTGGCGAGGAGAGTGCGTAAGTTATAGCCGGTGTGAGGGGATTTAGCGACGAATAGCATCCCATAACGGTTAATTCCCACCATGGTAGCTAAAACCTCGGTTTGACCGGGGAAATCATAACCGGCCAACTGCCAACAGGATTTAGCAATCGGACCGGTGACAATACCGTCAAATTCGCCCTTGAGGGTGCGTTTTATGGCTTCTTGCAGGTAAAGAAAGCTAATTTCACCACTATGGGCATCCCCACGCCCGAAAACGATTTTTTCTTGATTGTAGGGCAAATCGATCAGAGAAAAGCGATCGAGGAGATAGGGATCGTGATAGGCTTTTTCGAGAAGCGTTCTGGTGCCGATTAGAGTAATCTGACAACGGCACGAGATTGGGGAATCGGTGATCGCTTTTAACACCACTTCAGGACCGATCCCGGCGGGATCACCGACGGGGATAACTAGACGGGGAATAAAAGAGGCGGATTCCATAAATTTTGGCCGTCAATATTGCTAATTCTCCCGATTAATCTCATCGTTGACAATCATCAGGAGGGAATAAATCAGTAAACAATCTTCAGTTTACCTAAAATGTCGGATGAATGCCCCCGCTAAATTTTTCGACAAGACATCAACCTTTGCGGGGGATGAAATCCGACTAGGATATTGACTGCGAAGCACGATTTTAATTCTACCATTTGTAGGTAAACTATGTTATGATTAAACGATCCAGGGTCGAGGATTAATCGATGCTAGTAGTAGAAGCCAAGTTAAAAAACGGGACACCAGAACAATACCAAAGACTTGATGAAGCTATTAGAACTTCTCAGTTTGTGCGTAACTCTTGTGTTCGTTATTGGATGGACAATAAGGGGACAACCCGGAATGATCTTCAAAAGCTTTGTGCGGTACTAGCTAACAATAAAGAGACACCATGGGTTAATAAATTAAACTCTCAAGCTCGTCAATCGGCTGCTGATAGAGCCTGGCAATCAATTAATAGGTTTTACCAGAATTGTCATGCTAAGATACCGGGGAAAAAGGGTTTTCCTCGGTTCAAAAAGCATAGCCGTTCGGTTGACCCTTCGGCTTCGCTCAGGGTCAACGTCGAGCGAAGTCGAGATGTTGAGTATAAACTAACGGGTTACAAACTATCTGATGATCGACGTAAAATCAAGTTCACTGATGGTTTTAAAGCAGGAGAATTTGATTTATGGTGTAGTCAGAAAACCTTAGTTTATTATTCAGAACAACAGATTAAACGGGTAAGAGTTGTTAGACGTGCTGACGGTTATTATTGCCAGTTTTTAATTGACGTAGAGCGGCAAGAATACCATGAACCAACGGGACAAATAACAGGAATTGACTTAGGGTTAAAGGAATTTTATACCGATGCCCAAGGCAATACTGTAGAGAATCCACGTTATTTAAGCAAGTCAGAAAAACGACTTAAAAAAGCACAACGACGGTTATCCAAAAAGTTTCGTAAAGGGAAAAAACAGTCTAACAATTATCACAAGCAACGGATAAAAGTGGCTAGGCTTCATCTTAAAGTATCAAGACAACGTAAAGACAAAGCAATTAAAGACGCTTTGGCGTTAGTCCAGTCTAATGATCTGGTAGTTTATGAAGCTTTAAAGGTAAGAAACTTAGTCAAAAACCGTAAGCTGGCCAAGTCGATTTCTGATGCTTCTTGGTATCAATTCACTGAATGGTTGAATTATTTTGCCAAGATTTATCGGATTGTTTGTGTTGCTGTTCCTCCCCATTTTACTAGCCAAGATTGTTCAGTTTGTGGGACGAGAGTTCAAAAAACATTAAGCACTAGAACTCATCAATGTCCTAACTGTAAAACAATCTTAGATAGGGATCATAATGCAGCAATAAATATTCTTAAAAAAGGGTTGCAATATTTGGGAAATCATCTCAATGCCTCGACCCTTCGACGTAGCTCAGGAGACACTTCGCTCGGCATTGACACTGAGCGAAGTCGAAGTGTCAACGGTACTGTTGGGCAAACAGAAACCGACCCAAACGCCTTGGGAGAGTCTGGCCTCTGGGGTTTCAGTGGAGACATTGAGAATCTAAGCTGTCTCGTTGAACAAGGAATTTCCGATAGTGATATGGAAAGAATCCCCCGTCACAGCGTAGCTTGACGGTGGGAGTATGTCAATGTAATCTCATGGCGATAGATAGTAACTTTAGGCAAATTAAATTTTTTAACTTTTCTGTTTTCTTATTGCCCAAATTAGCCAGATTGTTGTAAGCTTATGACCCAACTACAACCCGATATATTCGTCAACAATCGTCCCGATACCGATGGAGACGAGGAAGAAGACTACTTCGATTATTTTTATGATGAACCGGGTAGTGAACCAGGGACATTAATTATCGAACCGGATGCCAAACCCTCGCGGATTATTTTAATTGACTACGATGAAGATAACGCCGTTCGCAAGGTGGATATTACCCCCAATGCTTGCGCCCCCTATATTGGCACAAATACCGTGTCTTGGATGGATATTCAAGGGTTAGGGAGTGAGACGGTTTTAAAACAGGTAGGAGAAATTTTTAATCTGCATCCTTTGTTATTAGAAGATGTGGTTAATGTGCCGCAGCGACCCAAGTTAGAGGACTATAACAATCAATTGTTAGTGATTTCTCAGATGGTGCGACTGAAGGAAGATGAAAGCGGTTTTGATACGGAACAGGTGAGTTTTGTCTTGGGAAAACGCTATCTTTTAAGTTTTCAAGAGGAGGAATTACAGGACTGTTTTGAGATAGTGAGAGATCGAATTCGCACTTCCCAGGGACGAGTACGGAAATCGGGGGCGGATTATTTAACCTATTTATTATTAGATACGATTATCGATGGTTATTTTCCCGTGGTAGAACACTACGAAGATCGGATTGAAGCGTTGGAAGATGCGATTATTAGTAATCCCGATCGAGATACAATGCAGGAAATCTATGATGTCCGTCGGGAATTATTGGCACTGCGTCGCTTAATTTGGCCGATGCGAAATGTCCTACATTTACTCATGCGTGACCATCATGGTATAGTCAGCGATGAGGTACAAATTTATTTTCGGGATTCCTACGACCACGTCATTCAAATTCTGGAAATTATCGAAGCTTATCGAGAATTAGCGGCGAGTTTGATGGATGTTTATATGTCCACTATGGGCAATAAATTAAACGAAATTATGAAGTTTTTAACCGTAATTTCGACTATTTTTATTCCCTTAACTTTTATCGTTGGTGTCTATGGCATGAACTTCGAGAATATGCCAGAATTAAAAGGAGAATGGAGTTACTTCATGGTCTGGTTAGTCATGTTAGCCGTAGCGGGAGGCTTGATTTTCTACTTCTGGCGCAAAGGTTGGTTTAAACCAATTTATTCCCTTAAAGAGGAAGCAAAAAGTTAGATAGGGTTGGCGGCAAAAAGTTTGTTGGTCGGGTTAGGAGACAGGAGACAGGAGACAGGAGACTATTTTATTTATTCTCCCATCTCCCCGCACCCCACTTCCCCAATAGACATCTCCAAAAATTATAACCCAGTCACAGCTTGCTTTTGGTCTATGTACTAACTAAACAGTTCGATGGCTGTAATGTATATCTATCGTTGCTAATTCAATTTTACTGAAAAAATATGAAGCAATTAAAATAATTTTTATTCGGGTAGATTCCTTAACTAGAAAGACTTTTAGTCTTGAGATTATATTAGGTCGAGGTCTAATTCATAATTCATAATTCATAATTCATAATTCCCACTCCCGACGACAAACTTTTGCGACAAACCCTAATTATTCCACCACAAATGCGAGGATTTGGCCTTGGTAACTGCCGAAGCGAATCTGTAAACCAGACTCTAGGGGAACTTCTTGGTTATGTACCTGCTTCCAGTGGCCATCTTGGTAGATAAAAGTACCAAAACGGGAGAAATCTTCGAGAAAGTATTGATAGTCGGGATGATCGGCATTTTTACGGCAAATTATCCGACAATGGTTTTTACTAACCCATTTTTCAGTAATCTGTAGATCATTTTCCCTGTCCCGTCCTATATTCATGCCACCACCACGGATTGACAATTTTCTTTCGGGACGATCGAGATAGTATAAGAAAGCGGCGGGCATGGTTCCGGAGATATGGGGCATAACCGTCGGTGATTGAGTCTCATCAAAGGTTTGCAGCAATTGCCCGTCGAAGTCCGGGTGCATATAGAGAATCGGCAAAGTCCAAGCGGGCTGATTGTACTTGTAGAGGGTTAATAACTGCTGCCTGGCGATACGAACGGCCTGATCGATAGGGACTCTTGGAGCGGGAAACAACTTGGACATCTGCGCTTCTTTGTCTTTGAACCCGAGGAGGCTGCGGGTAAAAACTTCGATAAAACTCAAGGCCTCGCGATCTGCGATCGCATCTCGCATGGCCAAAACTGCGGGAACGCCGTGGTGAATCAAGACTTCCGCCAGACTGCTGCGGGGGATCATCTCCTGACCCGATTTAGCGGGATAAGCACCCCAACAGGCATTAAAAACGGTTAAAATGACTTGATTTCTCACTAAAGCTTGGGCCAACTCCGTCCCGTTTAGCTGTTCTCCTGTCCGCAGAAATAGGGAACCGCCATTGGGGGCGGCGATTCCGTGGCCGGCGTAGAAAAAAGCTTGATATTTACCCGTATCCAAGGCCCTGGTCAGTTCTTCGGCCCCTGGTCGAATTAGGGTATCGACTTTGATTTTCACTCCCCAATTCTGAGGGAGGGAACCACTGCCCCCAGGAGAGATGGCCCGGATAAGATTGGCGGCCTCGGATTCGAGTGCCTGGTCGGGATTAGTTTCTCCACCCGTATTAATGGCGCTGAGGTTGAGGGAACTAGCGGCGGTTTTAATCTGTTTTTCGCCGATAACTAAGAGAATATTGAGACTATTACTCGTTTTTATCGGTGGCAGTGGGTCCACATCGCTGGTGGTGCGGCTAAAGAGTATATTCGGATGCAGAGATATGGCCTGTTTACCCGCTTGCTGCATAATTTCCCAGGGCAGCAAAATTAAATAGGGGTTGCGACATTCCAAGCGAATTCGCAGGGGCTGATTTTTGCCGAGGGCGATTCCCTGACTTTGGGCGAAACTTTGACTAATTGATGCTTGAAATAACCATTCCCAGAGACTAATACCTAGTTTCTGCATTAATTGACCGCTATAACTGCCGCCTTCTCCCGAAAGAATCAGTTTAGGTCGAGAATTTGCTTCTAATTGCTCTAACATCGGCAAGGTCGGCATTTTTTGCAGACAGAACATTTCCTGCCATGCCATCCATTCCGTGGTTAGACTCTCGGTCCATTCACAGTCATGATGCACATATCCCCCGGGTAGGGGTGCTTTCGTCACCCAACGGGCGAAATTATTACTCGTGGCTAAAGTAGAGATCGCTAAGTTTAGACTAGGGATGGCATCATCGGTCATTGTGGCTGTTTAGAAGTCTATAGAATCTTATTCTAGAGGATTTCTGAAAGGTAAGGAAGAGTATTAAGTCACCAATAAACAACAAAGTTCAATAATTTTGGTTTGCAAAGTTGCCAAAGGTTCTGCACCCCGCTTGAGACGATATTCTAATTCGAGAAGTATGGGCAAGGTGGCCAGAAGTTGTTTAGAAGAAAAGGATTGTATCTCTTTGCGAATGAAATACAGTCGCTTGGGATTGGCAATTTCGGCGGCGGCGGCGATATTTTTGTCGTCTTTTTCTCCTTCTTCAATTTTTAATTTCACTATTGCCCAAGTGCGAAATTGACCCACTAGGGTGGCGGTGATACCCAGGGGGTTCTCGTTGCGATTTAATAATTCATTGACTAATTCTAGGGCCTTGCCTGTCTCTCGTTTTAAAATAGCACTGGCTAACTGTAAGCTGCTTTGATTGCTGGCATTGACTAAGCTTAAAATGTCATTTTTGTCAATAGTTCCCGCCGAATTATTTTTAAATAAACGCAGTTTTTCTAACTCCATCCACAGCAAGCGGCTGTTATTTCCCACCGCTTCTGCTAAGAGTTCGATCGCATCGGGAGTTAATTTTACTCCCACTTCTTTGGCAATTTCCCTAACTCTTTGGGCAATTTCCTCGACTTTCCAAGGCGGAATTAGTTCAAATTCTTTAACCTCCGCCTGATTTTGGATAAACTTACTCGATTTTAAGCGGGAGTCGGGTTTTTTGGCACTGGTTAATAACAGATAGGAATTTTCGGGTAAATTGGGCAAAGTGCGCTGTAATTCCTGGAAAATATCCTCGGAACATTGTTGACAAATAACCGTATCAGCTAACCAAACTAAACGATTTCCCATGCCGAAAACTGGAGTCATCGCTTGATTGAGGGCCTCGATAATTGCTTCATTGCGATCGCCGTTGATTTTATCATAATTGAACTGTATCCAATTGGGATCGAGAAGTTTTACTTGCAGATTTTTCACCGCTTGGTTAATAGCAAATTCATCTTCTCCCCAATAAAATATTGTCGGCATAAGTTTCTAATTATAGCAGTTATCTTGAGTTGTTACTATTGCCCATTTTCCCAAATTTTTACAGTTTTGTCAGCAATACCACTAATTAAATATTTCTCATCGGCACTAATTACTAAAGATAACAGTTTGTCTGTGGGTTGATCAAGGGTTCCTAATTCCTCTTTGCTTGTTAAATATCAAAACTTAATCGTTTGATCCGAAAGCTTGTTTAATCTGATCAGCACCAGCATAAGAGGATAAACCAAGAATTTTCTAATATTGACGCTGGCTATTCATAAACACCGGTGAAGACAATTTGACTCGATAATTTTGAAAATTAATCAAAAAATAGACTCGATCGACCCCAAATAACGCACAATAAAAAAGGAAATGTCAAAGGAGAATCACAAATGTTGCCCTATATCCTAGCGGTCGTTGTGGGATTGAGTAGTCTGTACCTCCTCACCACCGCTTTTATCGCCCCCGATCGCCACCGTCAAGATGATTTTCTCTGGAGTGCGGTAGGATTATTCTATGCCCTTGTTCTCTGGTTGTGCGCGGGGAGGATTACAGGCGCTATCCTCCTGGGACAAGTTGCCGCGGCCATTTTATTTATTGCTTTCGCTTGGCAAACTCTCAAACTCAGACAAGCACTTTTTTATCCCGACAAACCGGTTAAATTATTTACTATTGTCGGTTGGTTAGGCAATCGTCTCGGCAAAGTTACTCCCTCCCAATCCCCTAAAACTAAAGCTAAAGCTGAGAAAGTAGCGGCAAAAGTTAAAGAAACGGTTAAAGAAACGGTGGACCCTGTTATAGAAAAAGCCGCGGCTATCGGGGAAACTATTACAGAATCAGTGACAGAAATTGCGGAAAAAGCTCAAGAAACGGTGGACCCCGTTACAGAAAAAGCCGCGGCTATCGGGGAAACTATTACAGAATCAGTGACAGAAATTGGGGAAAAAGCCGCAGAAATTATTGATGATGGGGAAACTTTCGATGATTTCGATGATTTCGATGATTTTGATTTGGCAACGGAAGAGATCAACCCTGCCGAAATTCCCCCAGAAATTCCCCCGACTGAACCTGTTGCCAATGTTGAAGTCGAAACTATTGCTGTTAGCGAAACGGTGATTATTGAAGTTACCGAGGAAAATTTGCCCCCGGAAGAAACTATCGGAAAAGATACTCCCCCAGAAACTCGCTCAAAAAGGGAAGAAAATCCCCCCTCATCGGATTAAAAATTAAGATTATTGAGCGGGTGGGTTAGGCAATAATTACCCAAGAAATGGTTCTTCGTTACTTGGTATGGTTCGATAGGGGGGCATAAATCGACTAAATCCTTATCTGGCAAGAGACTTAATTGATTAGTTCGTTCTAGATCGAGAACAATTGACAAAAATTGCCAAATGTCTTTCTATATAAGGGTTACATTTATTATAATCCCCGTCCATTGCATAACACAAACCGAAGAACCAAATTTTTATTAAAAAAATGTAATAGGAGTGAATTAATTATATTTACTTGAGCTATAAGAAAGAAGAATCATCTTCAAAAACATTCCATTTGCTTAAGTTACCCTAAAAAGGAGGAACAAGGTGAGTGACCTACTCAAATCTGGACAGACAGTCCATACAGAATCTTCTAAAACCCCTTGCACGGTAGAGCAATTACTTGGCGGTGGCGGTCAAGGAGAAGTCTATCGAGCTAATTTAGCCGGTCAGCCTGTAGCGCTGAAATGGTATTACTCCCACTCCATTCAGGCAGATCCTCGCCAGTACGAACGGCTTGAGGCGGCGATCCATTCTGGCGCACCGAGTGATCGCTTTCTGTGGCCTATAGATATTGTATCAGAGCCTGGCATAGAAGGGTTTGGCTATGTCATGCCATTGCGAGAACTTCAATATAAAGGCTTTGTCGATCTAATGAAACGGCGCATTAAACCAGAACCCACCTTCAGAGCTTTAACAACCGCAGGATTTGAACTGGCCGATGGCTTTTTTCAACTTCATACCAAAGGGTTATGTTACCGCGATATCTCTTTCGGTAATGTTTTCTTTAATCCCAACACTGGGGATGTTTTAATCTGTGATAACGATAACGTCACCATCAATGGGGATCAAGAAGGTGGTGTTATGGGAACACCACGCTTTATAGCACCAGAAATCATTACTGAACAAGCGAGACCGAGTACGCAAACGGATTTGTACTCTTTGGCAGTTTTACTGTTCTATATGTTAATGATCCATCACCCCTTGGAAGGAAAGAAAGAAACCGAAATTAAATGTCTGGACGCTCCAGCGATGAATAAGCTTTATGGTACTGAGGCGGTGTTCATTTTTGACCCCAAAGACAATTCCAATGTACCAGTACGTGGCTACCATGATAATGCCCTTGCCTTCTGGCCTATTTATCCACAATTTCTCCGCGAACTGTTTACCAAGGCATTTACTAAAGGTATTCAAGACCCAGAAAATGGCCGCGTCAGGGAGTCAGAGTGGCGGGGAGCAATGGTAAACTTGCGCGATTCTATCATCTACTGTCCTCACTGTGGTGCTGAGAACTTCTACGATCCTGATGTAATAAAAGCATCAGGCGGTAAACCTAACCCTTGTTGGTCATGTCAGAAAGAAATTCGCTTGCCCCCTCGAATTCGCATTGACAAAAATATCATTATGTTGAATCACGATACCAAGCTATTTCCCCATCATATTAATGTAAAATTGTTTGACTTTTCTCAACCAGTCGCTGAAGTCACTCGACATCCCAATGATCCTAATATTTGGGGAATTAAAAATCTTATGCAAGAAAAATGGCTCTGTACTACGGCTGATAATCAAGTTAAGGATGTCGAACCAGGACGCAGTGCAACTATGGCTGTAGGAACAAAGATCAACTTCGGCAAAGCAGAAGGTGAGATTCGTCTTTGAAATGTTATTCCCTGTTTAGAAATCCACTTTTTTTACTGAATCAAGGAGATATTGAATATGCCACTACCAGGTGAAGGGTTGTCAAGCCGCCCCTTACATTTTATCTGGATTTGTGATTGTTCTGGTTCTATGTCTGTAAACGGCAAAATCCAGGTTCTCAATACAGCCATTCGTGAAGCAATTCCCTTAATGCAAAAAGAAGCAAATGAGAATCCCAATGCACAAGTATTAGTTCGCGCCCTTAAATTTTCTAGTGGAGCGCAGTGGCACATAGCTCAACCTACACCAGTTGAAAATTTTAAGTGGACAGATTTGACCGCTGATGGTGTCACAGATATGGGTAAAGCCCTCTCTATGGTTGCAGACCAACTTAAAATACCGCCCATGACTGACCGGGCGCTTCCCCCTGTTTTAGTGCTGATTTCTGACGGTCAGCCGACTGACGACTTTAGCAGTGGACTGAGACACTTGATGGAACAGCCTTGGGGCAAGAAGGCTGTACGAATTGCCATCGCAGTTGGTGGAGATGCAGATCATGAACCATTGCAGAAGTTTATTGGACACTCAGAACTAAGGCCTCTTCAATCTAATAGTCCCGAAAATCTAGTCAAACAGATTAAATGGGTTTCTACTGTTGTTTTAAAAGCTGCCTCTTCTCCTAGCAGTCAAGCCAAAAACTCTAATTTGGGAGGCGGAAATGTCCCAATTCCAGTGCCTCAAAATGTTATCGATAGTGCATCTGATGTCTGGTGAAATGGAGGACTCATGAAAGAAAATATACCCCAACTAAAATGGCGGTGCATTGGTGAATCTGTCAAAGGAGCCTCTCATGTGCGTTCTGGATTGCCCAATCAGGATGCCATTCGCCGGTTTCCAGAATCAGGCATCGGTCTGCCATTGATTTTGGCTGTATCAGATGGCCATGGCAGTGCCAAAAGTTTTCGCAGCGATAGAGGCTCTCGTTTTGCTGTTGAAACGGCAATTAAAGTAATTCAAGAATTTTTCTTGAGCAGTCAACCCAGTGATGTTAATTTCTCGGCACTCAAAGATGCAGCCGAAAGGCTTCTGCCACAGAGACTTGTCAATGAGTGGAGAAAAGCTGTCAACAAAGATTTGGGTTTATCAGAAAATGATGAAGAAAAATTAACTAATAAACCCAACTTTACTGATGAAGAGAAAAAGATTCTTGTTCAGAAAGATGGAGAAGCTGCTTGGCAAGCCGTTGAAAATAATATTTTTCTGGCTTACGGGGCTACACTCTTGGCAGTTTTAGTGACCGAGTTTTTCATTGTCTATATTCAGCTAGGGGATGGTGACATTCTTGAGGTGGATTCTAAGGGAAATACGACTCGACCTTTGGAGCGGGATCCCAACCTAATTGCCAATGAGACAACTTCACTCTGTATGAATAAGGCATGGAATGAATTTCAGGTTCATATAAAACCGTATCCACAAGGTACGCCCAAAGAAATACCTGCTTTAATTCTAGTTTCTACTGATGGCTACTCCAATTCTTTTTCTACTGACGAAGGATTTTTTAAAATTGGTCAAGATTATCGACAGATGTTCAAGTCAAATCTGACTGAAGAAGTCCGACAAAAATTAGAAGGATTTCTTCAAGAGACTTCAGAAAAAGGCAGCGGAGATGACATCACTCTAGGCATGATTAAAAGACTTGAAACCGATGATCGGGATTATCTAACAGACCGTGTAGAAGATTTAGATAGGCAAGTTACATTAGTTAAGGAGTCCAGCATGAGACAACAAAAAGATATCTCAGGAATTGAGAGTACGGTAAAACGCTTAGATAACCATCAAAAAAAAATTGATAACAAGGTTGTGTTGGTAATACTAGGTTTAATTGTGACGCTTCCTTTATCTGTTATTAGCACTGCCCTCAGTGTTTCTCTTTTTTTTCGTCTGGACGGGATTAACGCAGAGTTAAAACGCCAACAACAGACAGAAAATGAGATGAAGTTAGAAATCAATCGGATCAAAATTAAACAACAACCCGCTAAAAATACTTCTGAACAATCATCTTTCAACAGGATCTCAACCCGATGACTACTCTTAAAGTCGTTATCATCATGGCTCGATGTAGCCACTCCAAGCAAAGCTTTGGCATTCGCATGGAGGAAAAATTACCAAATCAGTGGATAGCTGATTGGGCTTTTCCCATTAAGGAAGCAGCCGCACAACGGGAAGGCTACGACAAAAGCCAAATTGCTGGCAGTTTTTCGGTAGATGATACTTATCCGGGTTGTCCTTACTGCGAACAAAAGAGCTTTGTTAAATGCGGGGGTTCTTTATTCTCTCGCTGTAATAAAGTGTCTTGCGGAGGTGAGCAGGGTAGCTTTCATACCTGTCCTTGGTGTGGAACTAAAGCTCAAATTAGTGGTTACATCGAAAACCTGAGCGCAGGAAAAGACCTATGAACGAGTTACCTCGACAAAAGCTTTGTGAAATTATTACCCAGTACGGACAGGATGTTTCTGACAACCCTCAACGCTGTGAAGGATTACTAAAGGACTTTTGTGGGCAATATAGCAAGGAAGTCTTTCTTTTAGTGAATGCTCTTAAAAAAGGCGTGGCTACCGAGTTACTAAAATCCCAGAATCAGATTCCTCAAGCAGTTATTTTATCCAAGCTTACAAAGCGATTACAAGATGAGCTAGGAATAGCTGAGGAATCTGCTTACTGGGCTGTAGATTCTTGGGGATTAGCATTAGGGGTGATTTCCCAACCACGAACTAAAAATGACTTTCAGAGTCAACAGCAATTAATTGTAGAACGACAACAACAAGCAGAAAAAGAGCAAAAACAAAGAGAAGAATATGAAAAAAAATTAGATCAATCCGAGCAAGAAATACAGCAATGGAAACAAGAAGTAGGCAAGCTAAATGAAGCAATAACAACAGCCAGACAACAGCAAAATATTAATCAGAAATCAGCCCATAAGTTTGCTGCCAATTTTGTTTCTATATTGGCTGGCATCTCAGCATTAGCAGCTTTTTTGCTTGGAATTTATGCTTATCAAAAAAATCAACAAATGGGCAATCTTACTGAAAATTTGAACAATCTTACCATTGAGTATAATCAAAAAACTGAAAATTTGATAACTGAACATAATCAAAAAATCAAGAGCCTGACAACTGAACATGATCAAGAAGTTGAGAATCTTATAACTGAACATAATCAAAAAGTTGAGAATATTACAAATAAGAGAAATTTGCTTTATAATCAAGTACAAAATTTTCAAAATACTCTAGAAAATGTTGAGAATAATCTGGAGAATAATCTTAATATATCTGGAGATACTTATTTAAACCTTTGCAATCAAACTTCTAATGACATAATTGATGCTGCAATTATGTATTGGGACGGAGACGGATGGAAATCAAGAGGATGGTGGAATATTAAAAAAGGAGAATGTACAAAAGTTTTGGTAGATTTTAACGAGCGAGGAGATATCTACATTCATGGACAAATAAACAATATTAAGTGGGGAGCTGATGATTTTTCATTTTGTGTAACAAGAACAGCATTTGAATTTGAAAAGTCTGATGAAATGGAATGCTCTGGTGATAATTATAAGGTTAATGCCATTAAGTTTTTGGTTTTCCCAGGAGTCAATGACTATAAGTTTAAAGATTATAAAAATTATACAGAATGATCTTCTATTTCACTATTTCACTAATCTTCAATTGAGTGTTAAAAAATATGAACAACTTACCACGAAAAAAATCAAAGAAATCTTTACCCAGTACAGTCATTCAGTTTACTACGATCCTAAACTTTGTCAAGCTCTACTCAAGGTTTTTTGTGGGCAGTACCGAAAGTAAATTTCTGTCCTTAAATTAACTTGTCCTTTGCAGCCATTACCAATTTTTTATTTATAAAGAAATACCTCACTTACCTCAATGAAAATAGGCAAATCCAATGACACAACAACCTCAGTACAACGCTTATTTAAGACAAATTTACCCTAAAGCAGCCGCCCACACTACACCTACTCATCATCCCTTATCAACCCATCAGTCTATTGTCATTGGACGAGAGCCAAACTGTCAAATTGTTCTCAACTCCACCAACTATCCAGGAGTCTCTAGTCGCCATCTAGAAATTCGTCCCGTCATGCCTTCAGGAAGTCCTCCTTCTTGGCAAATCTGTGATTTAGGGAGTTCCAATGGCACTTATATTAATAACCAGCGATTGCAAGGCTGTCGGACATTACAATTAGGCGATCGCATTTCTCTCGGTCAGCAGGGTGTAGAATTCGTCTTTGAATGTCAAGTTAGCAATCCAGGACTTCCTGGTCGTCCTTTAAATATCCAACCTGGCGACTCCCTTCATTTAAGTCAAGTGCTGCCCATCATCGCGACAAGGCAGGATTTATTTAAAAAAGCTTACCTGATACCAGGTGTCCTTACCGTCTTATTAGTCGTCGGACTATTTGCTGCGATCGGTAATCCTGACCTATTCAATGCCCTATTAGCAGTCTATCTGATTGGGGCAGGCTACTACTTCGTCTATCAATTGGGCGGCAAACAAAAACCCTGGTGGTTGCTGATAGGATCGGCAATAACTACCGTTTTACTCTTGCTCAGTCCTATTTGGTCGCTATTTATCTTGGTTTTCCGTCAAATCCTGCCAGGAGAAATACCGACAGAAGGAACAGAAATAGGATTTCTTTCTTCGTTTATCCACTATTTTTTTGGTGCAGGCATGGCAGAAGAACTCCTCAAAGCCATACCTGTCTTCCTTGCGCTGGGGATAGGACGAATGCTCAGAACCCCTTGGCGAGAGCGAGTGGGTGTCTGGGAACCCCTTGATGGCATTCTCTTAGCAACTGCCTCTGCTGCTGGCTTTACCCTCCTAGAAACCCTGGGACAGTATGTGCCTGGAGCGATTCAGCAGGTAGCAACTCAGGCAGGGGAAGGCGCAGGAGAATTAATCGGGATACAATTACTCATTCCTCGAATTATTGGTTCTGTAGCCGGACACATGGCTTATAGCGGCTATTTTGGTTATTTCATTGGCTTAAGCGTCCTGAAACCGTCTAGACGTTGGTCAATCTTGGCTATAGGCTACTTGACAGCATCAGCACTGCACGCCCTTTGGAACGCTTCTGGTGCTATCAGCAATCTCGTCACTGCCTTTGCCGGAATTTTAGCTTATGCCTTCTTAATGGCAGCCATTCTGAAAGCTCGGCAACTTTCACCAATTCGTTCTCAGAATTGGGCGACTCAGTATTACAGTCCACCGATCCTACCTCAAGCTCCCTTTTCGCTGCGGATTCAGCAGAAGACGATTCCTTTAACTGTCGGGACTCGGTTGCAGGCAGGGGAAATTCCTGGGTTGGGAGCGCAAAGTGCTAATGGAATAGTCGCTGAAGTAAATGCTAATCCCAAAGATCCCAGCATTTTAGGGTTGCAAAACTGTTCCAATCAATTTTGGATAGCTACTTTACCTATCGGGCAGCAAAAGCAAATCGATCCTGGGCGCAGCATCAAGCTTGCGGTTGGCACGAAAATTAACTTTGGTTCAGTTCAAGGAGAGGTGCGATCATGAGACAATCATCAAGTTGGAAAAAGGTTCTCTTATTCGGCTTATTAGGGGCTTTTGGTTGCCTAATCGGATGGTTATTGGGTGAATGGTTCTTATCTTGGACAATGCTGCCACAAACACAACAAGAAGCCTCGACACCTGCACTTGTGTTTAATCCAGAACTGACTAAACGACTGCAAAGAGAGGGAGCTAAAACAGGGGATGTTCAGCTTTCTCTGTTATGGAATAACTACAACGATTTAGATATACATTGTATCGATCCATCAGGAGAGGAGATTTATTACTCGCACAAGCGATCGCAATCAGGAGGCGAACTTGACGTTGATATGAACGCAAGTGGACGGCAATCAAAAGAGCCAGTAGAAAACATTTACTGGCCTGCTGGAGGCGCACCAAAAGGAAAATATCAGGTGTTTGTCAATCATTATGCCAATCATGGCGATGCTGACCCAACTGCCTTTACGGTCGGTGTATTAGTAGAGGGGAATAGTCAAGAATTTTCTGGTTCTATTTCTCATGGTCAACCAAAGCGACCCATTTATGAATTCACCATTGAAGCAAAACCAGCACAACAGCAGCCTAACGCCCAGCAGTTTTGGTATATGGTGTTTATTGTCGGTCTATGGACAGCCTTGCTTGCCATTGGCTTATCTCTTGCCCTAGCAATCGGGCAAAACTTCTATCTTCATCGTCCGTTTTTATCCACTCGTCAAGGCACTATCTTACTTGCAGGAGGGCTATTAGCAGGCCTCGTTTCTGGTGGTTCTGCTCAAGCACTGTTGAGTTTAGTTGCCCAGTCAGAAATCCTCGCTAAAGCTGGCTGGATCGCTGGATGGACGCTTTTGGGAGGGCTTTTGGGAAGGGGGATGGGCTTTTTCATCTCTAACCTACAAGCAAAACGAGCGACTATTGCTGGTGCGATCGGCGGTTTCTTTGGTGCTTTAGCCTTTTTGTTGGTTTCCCAGAGTGCCGGTGATGCCTCTGGTCGTTTAGTTGGAGCGGTTATTTTAGGCTTTTTTATCGGCTTAATGGTCGTTTTCGTTGAAGTCGCTTTTCGTACAGCTTGGCTGGAGATTCAATACAATCCCAAAGAGAGCCGCACAGTCAATCTGGGAGCCGAACCCGTCAGTATTGGTGGCGATGCCAAAGCTTGTACTATTTACGCCCCGAATGCGCCACCTGTTGCCCTGCGTTACCGACTCAACCAAGGTCAAATCCTCTGCGAAGATATCGCCACTGGGGTAACTCAGCCACTCCAACCAGGGGATAATCAGCGAGTGGGCAATCTTACCGTCGTTGTTCGCAGTGCCGATGCACCAGATCAATTAGCCTACCGCGATCTTAATCGTGCTTCTCCAGAAGCTTATCAGGATAGGTCTTCCCCTTCCTATTCTCAACCTCAGACTCAATTTTCCTTGCACATTAAAAGACAAGTCATTTCTCTAACGAATGGAACTCGCTTAACTGCAAGAGAGATTCCAGGATTAGAACCTCAGAACGCTGATAATATAGTGGCTGAAGTCAGTCATAATCCTAAAGACCCAACGATTTTAGGCTTAAAAAACTGTTCCTGTCGATCTTGGATAGCAACACTTCCAAGTGGAGAGCAAAAGCAG